>JAFUUR010000096.1 GCA_017477695.1 Oscillospiraceae bacterium
ATCGCAGCGCAGGGTCAGATGCGGGCGATCCTTTTCGTGGAATACAGGATCATCACAGCCGGATACCCTGAGGCTTTTCAAGTGAAAATCCTTCGCCTGCTGTTCGGTAGCGACGTAAGGCCGACTCTTTTCACCGTAGGTGTATTCGGTTTTCAGTTCCCGATCTTCGCCAAGGTATAAATAATGCCCCACGGCTTTCTCTACGCTTCCGTCAAAAACGATTTGCCCCTGCGAAAGAACGATGCATCTGTCGCAAAGGCTGCGGATCGTATTCATATTATGACTGACGTACAGGACCGTTTTCCCGTTTTGCCGGGCAAGCGATTGCATTTTTTCCAGGCATTTTTGCTGATACTTCACATCGCCGACCGCAAGGACCTCGTCCATTACAAGGATCTCGCTTTCCAAATGCGCGGCCACCGCAAAACCCAGCTTGACGTACATTCCGCTGGAATAGCGCTTGACCGGGGTATCAATAAAGTCCTGCAGCCCTGAGAAATCAATGATCTCGTCGATCTTCGCCCGGATCTCGGAGCGTGACATGCCCATGATCGCGCCGTTGATGTAAATATTCTCCCGGCCGGTCATATCTCCGTGAAAGCCTGTCCCGACCTCCAGCATGGACGCCACACGACCGTGAACGTCGATCTCTCCCTCACTTGGCGTTGTGATCCGGCTCATCAGCTTGAGCAGGGTGCTTTTCCCGGCCCCGTTTCTTCCGATGATCCCCAGCGTCTCTCCCTTGTATACGGTAAGGTCGATGTTTCTGAGCGCGTAAAACTCCTTGGGCTGTTCCCGTGCAAAGCCGCCAGCAGACGGGTGCCTGGCGGCAAAGAAGCCCCGCAGCTCCTCACGCATCGTCCGACCCTGGATCTCCCCCAGTGTATACTTTTTTCCCACGCCGGTGAACTTTACGGCGATTTCTCTCTTCTCTTCAGCCATCGGTCATACCTTATCGATAAAGTCCTTCTCCACTCTGTTGAACAGCAAAACGCTGCCAAGAAAGCAGAGGACGGTGACCGTCACGCCGATCATCAGCATCACCGGATCCACCGCCCCTTTCCCTGCCATCAGAAAGCGGAAGAATTCAAACGGCGCTGTGATCGGATTGTATCGTACCAGACGGAGCAGCAGAGGGTTACGCAGTTGGGAAAGAGGGTAGACAACGGGCGTGGCATACATCCAGAGTCGGCAGATCGCTCCCGCTAAAAAGCCGAAATCCCGATACTTTGCGGTCAGGCAGGAGGCGACCATCCCCATACTCATCCCCAAAAGCGCCAAAACCAGCATGACCAGAGGAAGAAAAAGCCAATATTTCCATACGGGATGGACCAGGCCATGCACGGTATACCAGACTAAAAAAACCATTACGATAAGCATCTGCAGCAAAAAGCGCAGGATACAAACGATCGTGTTGGCGATCGGGACGGTCAAGCGAGCAAAATATACCTTGCCAAAAATATAGGCGTTGGAAGTGAAAACACTGGCATTGGACATCATGCTGGAGGCGAAGAGCCCCCACAGCGCTGTGCCGAGAAGATAGAACAGATACTGCGGGATACCGTCGGTACCGATGGCCGCGATTTCCCCGAACACGATCGCATTCAAAGCGCTGGCACCCAGCGGCTGCAGAAAAAGCCAGGCGGGGCCAAGCACCGTCTGTTTGTAGGTAAGGACAAAGGAGCGCCGGACCATAAAGCCGATCAAGTCGCGATAACGCCAGACCTCGCCCAGTTTTAACTCAAATCGGGCTGGCGCAGAAGATATGTGGATATCATATGCCATGATGCTCCTCCTGTTCATCGGCTTCTCGGGGCGTCGGCTTATCTGTTCTGCTTATTGAAAATCAAACATCGCGGTGTGGGTCGAAGTGTTCGTATCTCCGAAAAACACGGGGCTGTACATGACCATGACCAGGTCGGGCTGCTCCTGCTCGATATAGGCCCGTACACTGCCGGTAAAGGTCCGCAGATCCAGGGTGTCGACGCGCTGCGCCCCCAAAGCCAGAAACGGGACTACCACCGCGCCAAAGGAGTCTCTCAATATGAGGATATGGAGGTCGTTGTCCGCCAGCTCATTTGTGATCGACTCGAACGGTTTGTTCCCGTGCAAATATGCACAATACGCACAGGCATTGTAATAATCGACATCCTCGAGCACCTTGTACGAGTACAGGACGGAAAAATCGCCCGTCAGATCCTTACCCCGGCTCGGCAGGACGTAGTGCATCTGTGTGGGATAGCGGGGGTGGAGCAGATTCATATCCTCCGGATCTGCGTTTTCGAGGGTCACGGTTTTTCCGTACATGCCCAAATGCCACCCGGGAAACGACTCGGAATAGAAACGGTCCGGATCGAGAACAGACGGATCTATCTGAAATCCGAAGCGTTCGGACAACTCGGTCAGGATGTGACGCGCCGCCCAAAGCCCGGCCTCAGGCGTCCAGTGGTGATCCGTCAGGTAAAAAAGGCCGTGGTGCAAAAGCCCGTCCGCGTGGATATCCGGCCGGATATCATAGGCGCTCACGCCGGCCTTATCGAGTGCCGATATCATCTGATCGATATTCTGATTGGACGTGTCCCCGTTCCTTTCGATCCCCGGATCCTCGATCGGGCATATCTTATAGGGGATCTGTACGTAAAAGAATGGAATATCAAATCCATCACAGAAGGCCTTCAAAGAGGATACGGCGCTGGCCGCTTCCCGTACTTGCTGTTTGCTGAAAGTCAATACCGTCGTCAGATGACCGTCATAGAGGCGAAGGATCCCGGTGTTTCCCACGGCAACAGGCGGGGAGAAGGTGTTGGTCGCGTCTTCCTGCGGCAGCGCCGTAGGAAGAGGGCGAACGGCTGGCCAATCGTCTATCGGCTCCGGGGCGACCGTTGGTTCCGGTGCCGTTTCGGGTTCGGCGCCGGCAGGCGCCTGCGCAATAGTGGCCGCTTCCGGTGCGGCGGGCGCAGCGGATGAGGCTTGTCCCGGGAGGAAGATCGATTCGTACCTTGCCGTCAGCAGAACCAGTCCGCTCCGGCCGGGCAAAAAGCTTGTCGCGTATTTTTCCAGCAGCGACTTGACAGCGGCCGCCTTATCCTGAATGACTGCGAACGGCTTGCCGTCCTCGTCCTGAAAGGAATACTGCGCTTCCCAGTCGATGGAATCGGCTGATTTTGCCTCTGTTGGGTCGTTTCCACACCATGCGATGCGCGTCAGAAGCGTGTCCCATCCCTGCGTTTCATCCCCGGCTTCCCGCGTGAGGATCCGCAGGCCTATCAGCAGCATCATGGCAAACAATGCCGCCAGGCATAGTGCTCCCGCAACGCGGGCAGGCTTTTTATCGTCCATGATATAGTATCCTTCTGCATCAAAAATCGAAATAAATGAACGGCTGAAAACTGGAGGTGACCATTTCTGCAACGGCCAGGACAAAGACCGCCGTCAGCCAAACGGGCCGCAGCCACGCGCCGCCCTTCTCCTTCAAGCGGGAAAAGACGGTGTTCAAAAGGGGAGTTGCGCCGATACAACCGGCCAGAAGAACGCCGGCACACGAGCGAAGTGACGCCGCCGTTTCCTGATCCCATACGCCGGCGGCACCGAGGCCGAACATCTTTCCGATATACTGCAGGGCATAGGAAGTATCCGGCGAACGAAAAATAACGAACCCGAGGATCACGATGAGCAGGGTAAAGAAATGGGAAACAACCGTGTTCGTCTCCGCATGACCGCTGATCTTTTCCGCCACCAGCACAGCGAACCAGAGGAGTCCCCAGATCACAAACGTCCAATTTGCCCCATGCCAGATACCGGTCAGCAGCCAGACGACGAATAAATTCAGCATGGTCCGCCGGGCTCCGTGCCGATTGCCGCCCAATGGAATATATACGTAATCCCGAAACCAACGGCTGAGAGAAATGTGCCACCGCCGCCAAAAATCCGTTCCGCTGGAGGCAATGTAGGGATAACGGAAGTTTTCGGCAAAATGAAAACCAAACATTCGCCCGAGGCCGATCGCCATATCGGAATAGCCGGAAAAATCAAAATAGATCTGCAAGGTATACGCGACCGCGCCGAGCCATGCGCCGATCACGGTCAGGCCCTGCGCAGAGAACGCCGCGTCGACGGTCCTGGCCAGGAAATCGGCGAGGAGGACCTTCTTGCCCAGACCGCAGATGAAGCGTCCCAATCCGTCAGCGACTTGATCGAAGGATTCCTTTCGGTCGAGAAGCTGCGTTTCTATCTCATTGTAGCGTACGATGGGTCCCGCTACGAGCTGCGGAAACATGGAGATATACAGAGCAAAACGCGGCAGAGTTGCTTTGACTTGAACACGGCCTCGATACAGGTCAAGTATGTAGGAAATGATCTGAAACGTGAAAAAGGAGATCCCTATGGGCAGGTGCAGCTGAGAGATCCGCTCCAGTACAACGTTGTCCGCAGGCAGTGCTCGGGCGATCGCCGGCGCATACTTGAATAGAATAAGCAGCGATACATCGAGCAGGATCACCGGGAATAAAAACCATTTTTTCCCGGTGGAGCTGCGGCTCAACAAACTGCCTGCGCTCCAGTTCACTACGATCAATGCAAGAAGGGCAAATACGAACAACGGTTCTCCCCATGCATAGAAAAGAATGCTGAACAGCAGCAGGATCGCATTCCTCCATGCCCGGCGGCGGGGAAAAGGAAGATAGTATAAGAGCAGCAGGAGCGGTAAAAAAACGAAGAGAAAAACAGTTGACGAAAAAACCATATATCCTTCAAATGAATTGTTAATTCTTCTGAGTCTCAGACAGCAAAAACAGCGCATCGATCCCGCAAAACACGGAACCGTCGCGCCATGAATGTGCATGACAATGAAAAAGGCAGACGGAGTTTATCGACCATACGTGCAAAATAAGGCGCCGCTGATCGTCAGAACGATCGAGCTTTTGTTTGTCGATTTATAATCGATTTATATGGAATTATAATATATATTATAGCAGATATGCCCATTGGAAACAAGATTGAATTTTCGATCATAACGCAAATCAACGAAACGAACTACTTCCAGGAAGAGATCCTGCTGCGAGGCGCGGCAGGATCTCTTCACTTGCTCCGACTCCCGGGCGCTGACGGGCAAAAAAGCACATGCCGAAAAGAAGACACGGCTCCACGCGGCAGAACTGACGGCTGAGCTGCTGAAGGCGGTGACCACGGGAAAAGCGGCATGACCCCAGTCATGCCGCTTTTTCCAAAACAGTTTTCTTGTTCTATTGCGCCGCCTCCGCGGCGCTGCGTATTTCTCGCTCATTTCTGCAGCTTTTCCCGCCACTCTGCTTCGCGGAAGCCGACGAGGACAGCGCCGTCCGTGACAAGGAGCGGGCGCTTGACGAGCATCCCGTCGGTGGCCAGCAGGGAGAGCATTTCCTCCTCGCTCATGCCCGGCAGCTTATCCTTAAGCTGCAGCTCTTTATACAGCAGCCCGCTGGTGTTGAAGAAGCGGCGCAGGGGCAGTCCGCTGCGTGCTTGCCAGGCGCGCAGTTCCTCGGCACCGGGATTATTCTCCTTGATGGGGCGCTTTTCAAAGCTC
>JAFUUR010000097.1 GCA_017477695.1 Oscillospiraceae bacterium
CCAGCGGAGGCCCCACTCGG
The DNA here is from genome assembly GCA_017477695.1 of Oscillospiraceae bacterium. Taxonomy (GTDB): domain Bacteria; phylum Bacillota; class Clostridia; order Oscillospirales; family Oscillospiraceae; genus Limivicinus. The sequence continues at coordinate 21 of JAFUUR010000097.1, forward strand.
CCGGCGTCCGCCCCGACGGGTGCTCCCGGAACAGGGCGTCCACGCTGTTCGGGAGGTTGTTCACCAGGCGCCCGCCCCGCAGGGGCTCCATGATGATGACGGGAAGTCCCTTCGCATGGGCGTAATCGAGACCGGTGCGGCCCGCCTGGGAGTGCTCGTCCAGGTAGTTGTACTGGATCTGGCAGAGATCCCAGTCGTAGTCGTTGAGGATCCTAAGGAAATTGTCCGTGTTGCCGTGGTAGGAAAAGCCGACGTTGCGGATCGCGCCGCTGCGCTTTTTTTCCGCGAGCCATTCCTCGATGCCCACGGCCTTGAGCTTTTCCCACATGGCCACGTCCGTCAGATGGTGCATGAGATAATAGTCCACGTGGTCGGTGCGCAGGCGGGAGAGCTCCTCGTTGAACGTGCGCTCGAGCTGCGCGCGGCTGCCGATGAGATACTGCGGGAGCTTGGTCGCGATGTTGACCTTGTCGCGCAGGCCGTTGCGCTCGAAGATCTCGCCCACGGCGGCCTCGCTGCCGGCGTAGGCGTAGGCGGTGTCGAAATAATTGACGCCCGCCCGGTAGGCGGCCAGCAGCTCCTGCTCCGCCTTGGCGATATCGATCCCGCCGCCCTTTTTCGTGAAGCGCATACAGCCGTAGCCGAGTATGCTCAGGTCCTTGCCGTTCCGGTCTTTTCTGTATTGCATGGCTGCCTCCTTTATCGTTTGCGCGCGGTCCCGTTCACGCGTCGCACAAAAAGCCCGCGAAGCCCAGGTCGAATACGCGGATCGGCGTCCCGTACAGCTCCGCCGGCCGGCTCGGCACCGCGCCGGCCTGCACGGCGAGCGCGCCGTCGTGCAGCTTTTCGATCAGCGCCGGCGCCACGGGGATCGACCCGTGCGAGGGCCAGATCTCGTCGAAGGCGCCGTCCCAGGCGCGCAGATGCTCCAGGCTGCGGATATAGCGATCCATGTTGCGCAGCGGGCCGAACATGAACACGCGCCCGTCCTGGATCGGGTCGCCGCTGATGAGCACGCGCGCGTTCCGGTCCAGCAGCGCGATGCTGCCCGGCGTGTGCCCCGGCAGGTGGATGACCTCCAGCGGCCGCCCGCCGAGCTCGAGCACGTCGCCCTCGCGTACGGGCAGCAGCGTGCCCGGGCGCTGCCCGCGGCGGTAATTGGGCTCCTCGTCGGGGTGCATGTAGAAGGCGTCGAACTGCCCGTTGGAGGCGACGTGATCCGCGTCGGCGTGGGTGTTGAGCAGCGAGAGCGGCAGCTGCGTGAGCGTGGCCGCGATGTCCCGCGCGCTGTGCACGTCCCGTCCGGAGTCGACCAGCAGGGCGCGCTCCGTCCCCGTGAGGAGGAAAAAGCGCACGCCGTTATCCTCGATGCGCCAGCTGTTTTCGTTGATGCGTACGATCTCGTACGGTGCCGTTTCCATATCCGTCCGCCTTTCTCCGCTGCGCGCCCTTACCGGCCGCGCGATCGAAACCTTTCCTGCAGCTTCGGTACAATGATCCTCGGAAGGCGAAATCGATCGAGGCTTTGGATCATTCGCCCGATGCTCCTTGCAAGGACTATAGGACAAACAGCATCGCCGTTTCGCCATCCTATAGTCATTATAGGGGGACGCCGCCGCCGCTGTAAAGGCATATTTCAGATCAGTCGTCCGCGGCGGAGATAAGAAGAAGGAGCGGGCGCCGCGCCCGCTCCTTGTGATTTGCATTTTGTGTGCTCAGGTCTTTTATGCCGCTCCCGGTGAGGCGCATTTCCACGCTCGCCCAAGCCGCCCATCCGGCGTCCCGCGCCGGATCGTTGCAATATAGCAGGAAACGCCGCCGCTGTCAAGCCCCGTCATCGCGCCGTCCGACGCTTTTTTACAAAAGCGGGGGAGGACGGCTTGACTTGCGATGCGCGCTCTTGCTATACTGTGCAGGATCGCTGCGTATTGAGAGGTCGTCATGTCCACCATTCGTTCTTTCGTCAGGCGCGAGCCGGTGCTGCTGATCGCGGCGCTCGCCGCGCTGGTCAGCTGCTTCTTCGTCCCGCCGGACGGGGCTTACCGCTCCTATATCGACCTGCGCACGCTCGCGCTGCTCTACTGCCTGATGACCGTGGTCGCCGGGCTGCGGCAGGCGGGGCTGTTCGCGCACCTTGCGCACACGCTCTGCGAGCGCTTCGACAGCGTGCGCGCCATCGGACTGATCCTGGTCATGCTCTGCTTTTTCAGCGCCATGCTCATCACGAACGACGTCGCGCTGATCACCTTCGTGCCCTTCGCCGTCGTCGTGCTGGGGTTGGCCGACCGGAAGCGGGATCTCATCCGCATCGTGGTGCTGCAGACCGTCGCCGCCAACCTCGGCAGCATGCTCACACCCGTGGGCAACCCGCAGAACCTGTACCTGTATTCGTATTACGACATGGGCTTCGCCGCCTTCCTGCGTGCGACGCTGCCGCTCTGGGCCCTTTCGCTGGTGCTGGTCGGCGGCGCGTGCCTCGCGTTGCCCGGCGCGCGGCTGCAGTTCTTCCTCGGCGAGGAGCCGGGCGTCGACCTGCGCGCCGTGCGGCTGTATCTGGCGCTGTTCGCCGTGTGCCTGCTGGCGGTGCTGCGGGTGCTGCACTGGTCGGTCATGCTCGCCGCCGTCCTGGCGGTGCTGCTGCTTCTGGATCGGAAGATCCTGCTGAAGGCGGATTTCATGCTGCTGCTGACCTTCGTCGCCTTCTTCGTGTTCTCCGGCAATCTGGCGCGGATCGGCGCGGTGGACGCGTTCCTCCGCCGCATCCTGGCCGGGCGGGTGTATCTCACCTCGCTGCTCACGAGCCAGGTGATCAGCAACGTCCCGGCGGCGCTGCTGCTGTCGGGCTTTACCGACGAGGCGCGCGAGCTGCTGCTGGGCGTGAACGTCGGCGGGCTCGGCACGCCGATCGCGAGTCTGGCGAGCCTGATCAGCATGAAGCTCTATTCTCATTCCGAGCACGCCCACACCGGGCGGTATCTGCTCGAATTCACCGCCGTGAACGCGGCGCTGCTGCTGATCCTGTCCCTGGCGCGCAGCCTGTTCTGACGGGAACGCAGAGATCTGTAAAGGAGGGCGTGTATGGAGCGAGAGGAGATCATGGGGCTGGCGAGCCTGATCGCCGATATGCGCAGGCGCGCGCGATCCCGCAGGGAGGAGATCTGCAGCGACCCGGCCTCCGAAGAACGGCAGAAACGACTCGCGCAGGACATCGTCGAGTTCTTATCCGTCGAGGAGAACTTCAACCGGGTGCCGAAGAGCACCGTGTTCGCCATTTTTCATTACCTCGGGTATTCATTCCCGGAGCATCAGACCATCATGTATTACGATATGTATAATAAAGTGGTGGAAGAGGCCAACCGCGTCTACACGCTCATAGACCCGGATATGCTGCGCGGCTGACGCGCGGCCGCGGTTCAGAACAGGTATTTGCGAGCGAGGAAGGCCGCCTTGTCCACGGCGAGGCAGACCGTATCGCCGCGATCCTCCGTGCGGGAAAAGCCCATCCGCTCCAGCGCCTCCAGAAAGCGCGCGTGCCGGGCGCTCACCCGCACGGTCACGCGCGCGAGGCCGCGCTCGAGAAAGGCGCGGTCGAGCATGCGCAGCGTGACGTAGGTCGCGGTGCGCAGAGGATTGTAGCCAACCTCGCACAGCAGCAGGTACAGCTCCGCCTCGTCCGCCGGCGCATCCCCGCGCCGAAGGCCCGCGAGGCCGACCGGCGTCTCGTAAACCAGCGCCAGACAGTCGAAGCGCCCGGGCTCCGCCGCGCAGGCCTCGAACCACCGCGCGAGCCCGTCCGCCTCCCGCGGCAGGTCGTGCGGCGTCAGAGCGCCGCCGTCACGCCCGAGCCAGCGGGTGAGCAGGGGCAGATGCCGCCGCTGCAGCTGTTGTGTCCAGATATCCACCGCGCGCACCTCCCGCTCCGCATTCTCCCGGAAATGGCGTTTTTGCCGTCCGGTACTTATTATAACAGACGCGCACGGACGA
>JAFUUR010000014.1 GCA_017477695.1 Oscillospiraceae bacterium
GGCGGCGGCCCCGGCGGCTACGTGGCCGCCATCCGCGCGGCCCAGCTTGGCGCCAAGGTCACCATCGTCGAGCGGGACGCCTTCGGCGGCACCTGCCTCAACCGCGGCTGCATGCCCACCAAGGCGATGCTTCACACCTCCGAGATCTACGAGGCCGCCACCGGCAGCGCCGGCATCGGCATCATCGGCAAGGACGTGGAGGTCGACTGGGAGAAGGTCCAGGGCTTCCGCGCCGGCGTCGTGGAGAAGCTCACCTCCGGCGTCAAGGCCCTGCTGCGGCTCAACAAGGTCACGTCCGTCACGGGCGACGCGGTCTTTACCGGCCCCAAGACCGTCAAGGTCGGGGACAAGGAGCTGACCGCCGAGAAGATCATCCTCTGCACCGGCTCTTATCCCATCATGCCCGGCATCCCCGGTCTGAAGGAGAGCAAGGCCGCGATCGACTCCACCGCCTGCCTGTCTCTGGATCACGTTCCGGAGAGCATGGTCGTCATCGGCGGCGGCGTCATCGGCCTGGAGCTGGGCAGCGTCTACCGCCGTTACGGCTCCAAGGTCACCGTGGTCGAGATGCAGCCGCGGGTGCTGCCCCTGATGGACGGCGAGCTCACCATGCTGGCCGAGGCCAAGCTCCGGGGCGAGGGCCTGGAGATCCTCACCTCCACCTCCGTCGTCTCCGTTGAGGACGGCGACAAGGGCGCGAAGGTCAAGATCAAGGGGCCCGACGGCGAGAAGGTCCTGGACGCCGAGAAGATCCTGGTGGCCGTCGGCCGCGGTCCCAATACCGCGGGTCTCGGCCTGGACAAGGCCGGCGTCACGGTCAAGGACGGCTTCATCCAGACCAACGAGAAGCAGGAGACCAACGTCCCCGGCGTCTACGCCGTGGGCGACTGCACCGGCAAGCTGATGCTGGCCCACGCGGCCATGGCCATGGGCGAAGTGGCCGCGGAGAACGCCATGGGCGGCGAGCGCGTCTTCAAGCCGGAGATGAGCCCCTCCTGCGCCTACGTCGGGCCGGAGTTCGCGGGCGTCGGCTATACCGAGGAGCGGGCCAAGGAGCTCGGCATCGCCTATAAGGTGGGCAAGTTCCCCACCAGCGGCAGCGGCCGCAGCCTGGTGGCCGGGCATACGGACGGCATGATCAAGGTTCTCGCGGGCGAGAAGTACGGCGAGATCCTGGGCGTGCACATCCTGGCCCCCAGCGCCACCGAGCTGATCGAAGAGGCGGCCCTCGCCATCAAGCTGGAGTGCACCGTCAAGGAATTCGTGGAGACCATCCACTGCCACCCGACCGTTGCCGAGTCGGTGCGCGAGGCAGCGCTGAACATCGACAAGAAGGCCATTCACATTCCCAATAAATAAGGAGGAGACACATCATGTTGGTAGCAGCTTTCATTTTCCTCGCGCCGGGCGCGGATCCGGCCATCCACCGCAAGACCGTCGAGACCCCGGGCGTGGCGCTCACGGCCGTCGGCGTGGAGACCATCGATCAGGCGGTGGCGGTCGCCAAGGAGATGGCGGACGCCGGCTGCGGCGCCATCGAGCTCTGCGGCGGCTTCGGCATCCAGGGCACGGCTCTGATCGACAAGGCGGTCGCCGGCAAGGCCCGCGTCGGCGCGGTCCGCTTCGACCTGCACCCCGGCCTTGACAACAAGAGCGGCGACGAGGTTTTCCTGTAAGCAAATATTGAAAACGGCAGGGAGCTTCCGGGTTTTCGGAAGCTCCCTGCGGCAAAAAGGAGAGATCGGCATGGATGAGATCCGCGACAAGAACGCAGAGGGCGAGATCCTCGATATCTATACGCCGCAGCACGAGCGGACCGGGCGCAGCGTCCGCCGGGGCGAGCCCCTCGAGGGGGACGACCGCCTGCTGGTCGCCCACGTGTGCGTCCTCAACGGGAAGAACGAGATGCTCTGCCAGCTGCGCTCCCCGGCCAAGGGGCATTACGGCGGCCGCTGGGATCTGACGGCCGGCGGCTTCGTCCTGAGCGGGGAGGACGCCGGCGCCTCCGCCCTGCGGGAGCTGGAGGAAGAGATGGGCCTCGTGCTGCAGGCGGAGGATCTGCGCTTCGTGTTCACCGAGCCCTTCTCCTACGTGCTGGACGACTACTTCCTGGCCAGGGCGGAGGCGGATCCCGCGGCGCTCACGCTGCAGGAGGAGGAAGTCGCCGACGCGCGCTGGTTCAGCCAGGAGGAGGTCGCCGCCATGATCGCCGACGGCCGCTTCGTCGACTATCCGCTCGAGGGGATCCGCAAGGTCTTCCGCCTCGCCCGCGAGAGCGGACCGGCAGCGGAGCCGGCCCCGTAAAGCCCGCCCGGCGGAATACGAGACGGCAGCGGGATGGAGAGACGATGAATGCATTTGTTTTCGGTCAACTCCTGGCAGTGGGGTCGCTCCTCGCGTACCTTTTGTATCTGGTCTATTACTATACCGTGCCCATGTGCTGGTTCAAGCTCATCCTGTACAGGGCGATCCGGAGGAAGGTGTGCCTCGGCCTCCGGAGCGGCGACGGCATGCTCACGGTGCGCTACGTAAAGGACGGTCGGGAGTGCCTGTTTACCAAGAGAATAGACGAAGAGGTCCCGGACCGCTTCGTGTCTTTCGCGGCCTGCCGCACCTTGAAGTCCATCCTCGCGGACATCGAAAACGGCGTGGTCTGACGCTGTGCGCGGCCGGAACCTTTCGCGCCGCGGTGCGTCAGAGAAACGGAACGGTCGGGCGCGCCGGCACGTTGGCGCGTCGGGAAGGAGGATCGCCGTGAGCTTCAGAAAAAACCTTATGCTGTCGCTTGCGTTCACCGCGGTGACGGTGCTGCTCGGGCTGTCGAGCGTCGCGGGGGCGGACAGGCGCCGCCGGACCGGGACGTGAACGGCGCCGCGGCGCGAAGGAGGCGTGAAAACGTGAA
>JAFUUR010000015.1 GCA_017477695.1 Oscillospiraceae bacterium
GCTCACCCGCGAGCGCCGCGAGGGAGACGCTGCGCATCGTGACGGCGGCGTCCAGCTCCGCGACCGCGCCGAACGCGTCGGCCGCGGCGGCATAGTCCCCGTCCTCGTACAGGACGCCGGCCGCGAGAAAGTCCCGCAGCTCCGGGCGGTACTTCTCCACCCAGGCGGGGGAGAGCAGCAGCCGCTCGGCGGTGTGGAAGTGCCCGCGCACGGCGAAAAACTGCGACACCGCGCCGGACAGGAAGAACACCGACGCCAGCAGCAGCAGGCCGATCACGACGCGCCACCAGGTCATCCGGCCGAGGGGACGGTAGGTGCGCTCCTGCCGGATCTGGCGGTAGACGCTGTATTTGCTCATGCCGTTATAGTCGTTGCCGCCGTCGTTCATGAAAGCACCTCCTGTCCGGGATAAGACCATTGTACCACCGCTGCGGGAAAAAGAAAAGACGCAAAAAAGCGAGGCATAAGCCTCGCTCTTTTGCGTTCGGATGCGTTTACATCGGGCCGAGCAGCGCGTCGGGCAGCCAGGTGCAGAAGCCCGGGATAAAGGTGACCATCAGGATGACCAGCAGGTCCACCGCGATCATGACCATCATCCAGGGGATCAGCTTGGTGACGCCGGTCTTGACGACCGTGACCGTCACGAACAGGTAGGAGCCGACGGGCGGCGTCAGACCGCCGACGATGGTGCACAGGGTGAAGAACAGACCGAACTGGACCATGTTCATGCCCAACTGCTGCAGCAGCGGGTACACCAGCGGCAGCACCACGGGCATGACGGCGACCGGCTCCATGAAGCAGCCGATCAGCAGCACGAAGGCGCCGACGAGCAGCATGATGACGGTGGCGTTGCCGGAGGAGACGCTCATCAGCCACTCCTGGAAGATCTTGCCGAAGCCCTCGACCGTGAAGATGTAGGCGAACATCGTGGAGGCCGCGTAGAGGGACAGGATCTGGCCGGTGCCCTCGGCGGCGGAGAAGAGGACGTTGCGGATCTTCTTGAAGTTCAGGTCCTTGTAGAAGAACAGGCCGACGATCAGACCGTAGACGCAGGCCACGGCGCCCGCCTCGGTGGGCGTGCAGAAGCCGGCGGTGATGCCGACGATGATGATCAGCGGCATGAGCAGGGCCCAGAAGCACTCGACCAGCGCCTTGCCGACCTTGCGGATGTCGAACTTGCCGCCGTAGTCGATGTTGTGCTTCTTGGCGTAGAAGTGGCAGATGATCATCAGGATCACGCCGATCACGATGCCGGGCGTGTAGCCGGCGAGGAACATGCGCGTGATCGACAGGCCCGTGATGGCCGCGAACATGATCATGACGTTGCCGGGCGGGATGATGGGCGCCGTCGAGGCCGCGCCCGCGATCATGGCGCCGGTGAATTCCTTCTTATAGCCGATCCTCTCCATGTCGGGAGCCGTGATGGAGCCGATGGCGGCGACCGCCGCCGTGCCGGAGCCGGAGACCGCGCCGAAGACCATGTTGGCCGCGACGCAGACGATGCCGACGCCGCCGCGCAGCCAGGAGAACAGGGCCGAGCAGAACTGGATGATCCGCTTGGACAGACCGCCCTGGTTCATGATGGCGCCCGAGATCATAAAGAAGGGGATGGCCATCAGCGTAAAGGAGTTGACGCCGCTGATAAAGCCGCGGCAGTTCATGTACATCGGCATGCCGCCGGTGAGGGCCACGGCCAGGAAGCCGGAGCCCAGCAGCGAGAAGGTGATGGGCACGCCCAGGACCATCAGGGCGAGCAGGGAGATACAGGCAATGATCAGCATTTACTCTTCCACCTTCCCTTCTTCAAGCGCTTTTTCGTGTTCGTTGATCTTTTCGTATTCGCTCTTTTCCTCGGTGCCGTTCCAGAGGGCGATCACCTTGCCCGGCGTGATGCGCAGGTAGCCCAGGATCATGGCGATGGAGCCGACCACGTACGAGTCGTACAGCACCCACTGGGGCCACTTCGTGCCGGTCAGCTTCATGGGCGAATAGATCTTGACCATCTCAAAGGCCGCCGGCAGCAGAAGCAGCAGGAAGGCGCAGGCCAGCAGGCGGGTAAGGGCGTAGAGCACCGCCCGCACCTTGTGGTTCTTGATCAGCTCCTGCAGCAGATCCAGCGTGACGTGATCGTCCGCCCGGGCCGTCAGCGAGGCGCCTACGCAGGTGACCCACACGGCGCACAGGATGACGATCTCCTCCGCCGCGCGGAAGGAGTGATGGAAGGCGTAGCGGCCGACGGTGTTGACAAAGCAGACCGCGATCATCGCCGCCAGCAGGATCGCGCAGAAGTGCTTGATGATCAGGGCCAGCACGTCGTCCACCTTGCGGTAGACTTCTAATAATTTCTTCATAAATCGCTCTCTTTCAGTTTCCCCTTAACAGAAACTTGACAAGGCTGCAACTAAGTTTTCCGGAGAGCCCGGAACTGGGCCCTCCGGAAAAGAGTTCACGTGATTTCGTTCAGACGGTCGGTTTACTTCGCGTTGGCGGCGACGTAATCCATGGCCTCGGCGAAGATGGCCTCATCGCCCCACTCGGCGATCTTGCTGTCACGGTAGGGAGCGTCGGCGGCCTTGAAGCCTGCGAAGGCCTCTTCGGTCGGGGTGATGACTTCCACGCCGGCAGCCTTGATGACCTCGAGCTCGGCCTCGTTGGCGCCGACACGGTCATAGCACTGCTCCACGCACTTCTCCTTGAAGACGGTGATCAGGATCTCCTGCAGATCCTCGGGCAGCGCCTCGAGGTTGGCCTTGTTGATCATGAGCAGGTTCAGGGAGGCGATGTGGTAGGTCTCGATGTACCAGTGGAAGCCGTCCTGCTGGCCGCGGGCGGTGATGGAGGCGGGGTCGGACTCAAAGCCTTCGATGGTGCCGTTGGCAAGGCCGGTGATGACCTGAGAGGAGCTCATCGCGGTGGGAGCGCAGCCCCAGCCCTCGACGGTGGACATGTAGACCTCAGACTGCGGCACGCGGATGCGCAGGCCCTTGCAGTCGTCCACACCGTAGACGGGGAACTTCTCGGCGGTGCACAGGCAGCGGATGCCCTGGCTCATAGCGCCCAGGCAGTACAGATCGATGCCGGCCTCCTCGAGCTGCTTGTTGGTCAGATCGGGAAGAATCTCGCCCAGGGCGTTCATCTGGGAGTAGTTGTCGACGACGTAGGGAAGCTCGGACCAGCCGATCGCGTCGATGCTGCCGACGGTGCCCCAGACGGAGGGGCCGGACAGGCTCATGTCTACGGTGCCGGCGAAGACCTGCGGGATCAGCTCTTCCTCAGAGCCCATGACGCCGCCGGGCTGCACGTCGATGAGCAGACGGCCGCCGGACTTCTCCGCGATCTCCTCAACGGCCTTGTTGATCCACAGGGACTCGTGGCCGCCGGCTTCCTCAGCCGCGAAGATGTGGTAGAAGTTCAGCTTGTAGACGGTGTCGTCCGCGGGAGCGGCCTCGGTGCCGGAGCTCTCGGCCGGAGCGGGGGCGGAGCTGGTGCTCGCGGTGCTGCTGGAGCCGCAGGCCGCCAGAGCGAAGACCATGACCAGCGCCAGCATGAGTGCTAACAGTTTTTTCATTTGTACCCTCCATTTTAACTTATTTTATTGACAGAAGACCACCGGAGAAAAGCGGCGATCCCCTGACGCTTACCCTTCGTTTGCGCACGGCAAACTTTACAAGAAAAGACTACCATCCAACGGAAAAACTGTCAATAAAGCATAAGGGGGCAAGAATACGCTCGATGTTTCAGCCCTCGAAAAAAACGCGCAAAACGCGCAAAACCGCAGGCGTTTTGCGCAAACATATCTGTAAGATATGAATAAAATCAAAGGGGAAATTTTGTGAACGCCAAACCTGTCAATTTTGAAGCAAGCCAGGGAGGGCGGCAAACGCCGCGAAAAATGCGCAAAACGGGGGCTTTACGCGTAGATCACGTCCGTCAGACGGCGGAAGACCTCGGCGACGGCGCGTGCGCTCTCGCAGGTGATCAGCCCGTCGCACTCGTCGAGCGTGGCGATGCGGGCGATGGAGGGACGGCCGAATTTGGTGCTGTCGCAGAGGATATATTTGTGCGCGGCGTTGATCAAAACCGCGCGTTCCGCCGAGGCGACGGCGAGGTTGTCACTGTAGACGACGCCTGCGGAGTCGATCGTGTCGCAGCCGACGAAGGCGTAGTCCACCCGGCGGTTGGAGAAGTACTTGGTGGTCTCGTTGCCGATAATGGTGCCCGTGCGGCTGCGGATGATGCCGCCGCAGACGTGTACCTCCAGCGTGGGGCTGCCGGCCAGAAAGTCCGCCGCCTGCATGGAGTTGGTGTAGACGGTGCAGTCCTCCAGGTCGCTCATCACGCCGCACAGGGCGTACACCGTCGTTCCGCTGCCGAGCGAGACGGTGCAGCCGTTCTGCAGCAGGGCGCGCGCCCGCTCCGCGATCAGCCGCTTTTCCGGGATGCTCTTGCGCAGCTTGTTCTCAAAGCTCTCGTCCGGGACGCGGTTGACGGACAGGACGCCGCCGTAGGTCCGGATGACGAGGCCGCGCTCCTGCATGTTGGCCAGCTGCTTGCGCAGCGTGGAGGGGGAGATGTCCAGAGCGCCGCTGAGCGACTTGATCGACATCTCGCCGCGGCTCTCCAGGATGCTGATGATGCGCTGTTCACGTTCTTCCGTCTTCATCGTTCTCGCCTCGGTCATACTCGTTTGAGGGGGCTGGGACGCCGGGACCCCGCTGGCTTCCATTTTACGACAGATCCGCGCGCGATGCAATAAAAAATGTGCGGCCATAGGCCCGCCTCATCGCGTATCATACGCTGCGCGTATGGTACGGGCGGGACGGTAAAGGGCGCCGCGGCGTTTCGCCGGCCGACGGGCGCGCGCCGCGCGGCATGTAGAAAATCAGACGATCCGCTTGCGCAAATTATACAAGAATGAGGGGAAAAGACGCGCGGTTTCGGGCCGAAATTGCGCACTTCGATTTTTTGGACCCCAGATCCCGCTTTGCAATTTTTTGCCCGGAATACCGCGAATTGACTTTGCGCGCGCTTGCCGATATCTTATTATATAGAATACTGCGAATGTGCGCGCTGCGCACGGAAGGAGCATGCCATGATGAAGGAGATCACGATCGGACAGGCCCAGCGGCTGACGGCGCCCGCGCCCTTCGGCCTGCTGTCCACCCGCCGCGAGGACGGGAGCACCAACCTCATGGCCATCTCCTGGTGGACCTATCTGACCAACCACCCGCCGATGATCGGCGTGGCGCTGAGCAAGAAGGGGCTCTCCGGCTCGCGCATCGAGGCGACGGGGGAGTTCGGGCTGAGCGTCGTGGGGGAGGAGCTGAAGGAGGCCGCGCTGCGCTGCGGCGCCTGCTCCGGCCGCACGGTCGACAAGGCGGCGCAGTTCGGCATCCCGCTCGAGGCCGCCGCGCAGGTCGCGCCGGAGGTGGTCTCCGGCAGCCGCGTGGTGTTCGAGTGCCGCCTCGCGGGGCAGGCCGAGGCGGGCGACCACGTGCTGTACCTGGGAGAGGTCGTCGCCCTGCGCGGCGACGAGAGCGTGAGGCAGCTTTTCGCCTACGACGGCTACGCCCGGCTGGACACGGTCTGACCCCGGCGCGGCGAAAAAATCTACGTGTATGAGGTGACGCGCTATGATCATGGATTGTGACAAATACGCGGGGCGGTGCCGCTGCGGCCGCGTCCACACGCTGGAGACGAGGAAGGTCGTCGTCGACGAGAAGGCGATCGAGAACTTTGAGACCTATATGGAGGAGCTCGGGCTGACCGGGCGCAGGACGGCGATCTACGATGAGATCACCTGGAAGCTGACCGAGGGGCAGCACGTCCGGGCCGATCAGAACATCATCCTCGACCCCAAGGGCCTGCGCGCGGAGGACGTGCTCATCGAGAAGATGATGGAGCAGCTCGACCGGCCCGACGTGCTGATCGCCGTGGGCGCGGGCACCATCATGGACTTCGGCCGCTACCCGGCCTATAAGCTCGGCATCCCCTTCGTGGCGATCCCGACGCTGGCCTCGTCCGACGGCTTCACGGCCAATATCTGCTCGGCCATCCTGAACGGGCAGAAAAAATCCACGCCCATGTGCGCGCCGACCCTGGTCGTGGCGGATCTGGATATCATCAAGGGCGCCCCGCCGCGGCTGGTCGCGAGCGGCATCAACGACATCCTCGCCAAGTATATCTCCATGACCGACTGGCGCATCTCGCAGCTCGTGGCGGACGAGTACTTCTGCCCGGTGGTGGCGGAGCTGGCCGACCACGCGCTGGCGCTCATGCGCGGCGCGGCGGACAAATACGCGGCCACGGGCGTGGCCGACCATGAGGCGATGACCATGGCGCAGATGGAGAGCGGGCTGACCATGCAGCTGCTGGACCATTCCCGCGCCGCCTCCGGCGCGGAGCATCTGATGGCGCACATCGTGGAGATGCACCCGCCGCGCCTGGAAAACGCCGAGGGCATCCACGGCGAGTGCGTGGGCGTCGGCACCTTCGCGTGCATCCGCGAGTATCATAAGCTCGCCTCCGGCAAGACACCGAAGGCCAGGCCCTTCACGCCGATCAGCGAGGCCTGGGTGCGCGAGAAGTTCGGCGACCGGCTCACGCCGGGCATCCTGAAGGAGAACGAGAACGACGTGCTCGCGACCTTCGATCCGCAGAACATCGTCGACCACTGGGGCGAGATCAAGGCCATGATCGACGCGCTGCCCTCCGTGGAGGAGATGGAGGCGCTCTACAAGGGCTGCGGCTGCAAGTACCTGCCGGAGCATATCGGCATCGACCCCGCCATCGCCGACGAGGTGCTGGACATGTCCGCCGCGATCCGCAACCGCCTGACGCTCGTGCGCATGAAGCGCGTGCTCGATTTCGACTGAGCGCAAACCGTTGACAAGGGGAGCGCCGCGCTCCCGCAAAATATAATGGACTTTTATGAAGGAGGAACCAATATGAGACCCGATATCGTTGTTATGCTGACCCACCATGACGTGACCGTGCCCGACGCCGCCGAGGTGTTCGAGACCTGCAAGGACCTGCCGGTCAAGCACTGGGGCTTCAAGAACGTCGGCCTGCCGAAGGACCAGATGAAGGCGCTGACGGCCGCCATGCGCGAGGCCGGCAAGATGACCTTCCTCGAGGTCGTCACCTATGACGAGGAGAGCTGCATGGACGGCGCGAAGACCGCGGTGGAGTGCGGCTTCGACTGCCTGATGGGCACGCTCTACTACGAGTCCGTCCACAACTATCTCAAGGAGCAGGGCCTGACCTATATGCCCTTCTGCGGCAAGGTCTCCGGCAGCCCCAGCATCCTCGAGGGTACCAACGAGGAGATCATCCAGGACGCGAAGAACATGATGGACAAGGGCATCAAGGGCTTCGACATCCTGGCCTACCGCCACGTCGTGGACGGGGAGAAGCTCGCCCGTGAGTTCTGCGCCGCCGTCGACGCGCAGATCTGCATCGCCGGCTCCATCAACAGCTTCGAGCGGATCGACACCATGTTCGATATCGGGCCCTGGACCTTCACGATGGGCTCCGCGCTGTTCGAGAAGAAGTTCGTCCCGACGGGCAGCTTCCGCGACAACCTCATCGCCGTCGCCTACTACATGGCGGCGAAATAAGACCCGTGCCCCGGCAGGCAGCGGCCGCACCCGTCCGCTGCCTGCCCCGGTTTTTCCCGCACCGGACGCGCCGCGCGCCGCAGCGGCCCGCCGCGTGACTTATCAAATCCAGCGGCAGAACGGAGATTATGCATTATGATCGATCAGCGTTTGGCACAAGCCGACTGCACCAAGCTCGAGGAGCTGCGTGAGATCCTCTCCCAGCAGCCCGACGCCGGGAAGCTCTGCTCCATCGGCATGAAATCCATTTCCATCGGCCACGGCAACATGACCGAGCTGCCCGGCGCCGTCGCCCGTCTGACGGACGGCAAGAAGGTGCTCATGGTCACGGGCCCCACGGAGATCGTGGACAAGGACGGCGCGCCGATCAAGGAGCGCATTTACGAGATGCTCAAGGAGCACTACGAGGTGGAGTGGCTCGTGATGCGCGAGCCGGGCATCGTTCACGCCACGCCCGAGAACGCCGCCAAGATCCAGGCCCGCTTCGAGGGGGTCGACTGCGTGGTGGGCGTCGGCTCCGGCACGATCTGCGACCTGTGCAAGTATGCGACCTACTACTACGACCACGAAAACCCGCTGCCCCTCGTCATCTTCCAGACGGCGCTGAGCGTCAACGCCTTTTCGGACGACTCGTCCGTCATGCTCATCAACGGCGTCAAGCGCACGGTGCACTCCCGCTACCCGATGATCCTCATCATCGACCTGGACGTCATCGCGGCCGCGCCCGCGGAGATGAACGTGAGCGGCTACGGCGATCTGATTGCCACCTGGACCGCGCCCGTGGACTGGTATCTGGCCTGCGAGCTCGGCCTGAACGATAATTTCCACACCGCCCCGTCCGTCATGATCCGCGACCAGTGCGCGAAGCTCCTGGAAAACTCCGCGCGCCTCAAGGCGGGCGACACCGAGGTCATCGGCGACCTGGCCAACGTGCTCACGCTCAGCGGCCTGTCGATGGGCCTGGCCAACGAGAGCGCCCCGGCCTCCGGCTCGGAGCACGTCATGAGCCATCTGATCGACATGGCCTCCGGCGTGCGCAAGACCGGCATCTGCTACCACGGCACGCAGGTGGCCGTGTCGGGCATCCTCTCCTGCATCATCTGGGACTACCTGCTCAACGAGTTCGACCCGTCCAAGGTGGATATCGACAAGTGCTATCCCAGCTTCGAGGAGATGGAGCCGCGCGTGCGCGCCGCCTTCGACTGGCTGGACGAGGCGCACAACGCCTCCGAGGAGTGCTGGTCCGACTATCAGAAGAAGCTCGCCGGCTGGCACGCCAACCGCGAGGCCTTCGCGAAGTTCCTCGCGAACTTCGACGCCTTCAAAGAGACCGTGCGCCCCTGGGTGCAGAAGCCCGCGTACATCGCCTCGTGCATGCACGCCGCCGGCGCGCCCTGCCACTACAAGGACCTCAACTATCCCGTAGACGCCAAGACCGCCACCTGGGCGATCACCAACTGCCACCTCATGCGCAAGCGCTTTTCCGTCATCGACCTGCTGCACTACTGCGGCGTGTGGGACGACGCTTTCGTGCAGATGCTGATCGACCGGGCCGCCGCTCTCGACGCGGGGCTGTAAGCCGCTCACGATGCGGCGCGGGCAGGAGCCTTTGGCTCCTGCCCGCGTTTTCGTATCGCGCCGCTCAGCAGTCCCAGCGGTGCTTTTCCATATCGACGTATCCGTTCGGGAGGAAGCGCACGCCCTCCGCCTCAAGCAGCTCCCGCTGCCCGGGGAAATGCGGGGCGAGGCGGCCCGCGTGGTTCACCACGCGGTGGCAGGGATAGTCCCCGGCGAGATCCGAGCTGCGAAGGATGCGGCCGACGAGCCGCGCGTTGCGCTCGCGCCCGATCAGGCGGGCGAGCTGCCCGTAGGAGGCGACGCGCCCCGGCGGGATCTCCTCCACGACGGAGAGCACCTCGTAGATCAGTTCTTCGTTCAGCGTTGCCATCGCGCGCTCCCTTCGTTCAGATCCGGCCCCGCCCGGCGCTGGCGTTCATGCCTGCGGCGCCTTCGCGGGCTTCGGCTCGTGGTACTCGCACACCGAGTCGAAGCGCACCTTCTCCGGCGGCGTCTCCAAAAGCTCCGGATGCTCGAGGTAGCGCTTCATGTCGGCGAAGAAGCGCGCGTAGTGCGCCCCGGAGCAGACGCGCTCGTCCGCGGTGATGCCGATGGGCAGATAGCGCTTCATGCGCGCCTCGCCGTTCTCCACGACGGCGACCTTCTCCGTCAGTCCCATGCCGAAGAAGAGACCCACGTTGCCCCAGTTGTAAATGTGATGGTTCACGTCGTGCAGGCCGATGGAGGCGGTGTTCGTGATGTACATGCCCACGTAGAAGGGCAGCTCCTCCATCAGCACGCCCGGCGCGAGACCGTAGCGGTCGAGCAGGCGCACGAGCCCGACGACGACCGTCGCGAGCCCCGGGACGGCGAAGAGAAAGCCGAGCAGCTTGTCCACGAAGCCGGGCGGCTGGTCGCCGCGGTTGGCCGCCACGGCGGCGGTCATCCGGTCGCGCACGTCGTAGAGCGTGTCCGTCAGATCGAACTTGATCTTCACGACGGCCTCGCCCTTGTCCGCGTCGCCCGGGTCCTTCAGGATGGTGAAGGCGGCCGAGCAGTTGTTGCGCGCGAAGAGCTGCTTGTTCATGATGAAGCGGTTGACCTCCGGGTTGCGGCTGACCGCGCGCACGTAGGCCGCGACGATGATCTGCATGTACGAGAGCTGCTCGTTCTTCTCCCGCTTCTGCCTGCGGATATAGCGCGACAGCACCTCCATGTCCGCCCGGTGCTTCAGGAGCACCTGCGCGTCGCAGCGCATGGGCATGACGTACGGGGTGATCTGCATGACGGGGTCGATCCCTTTGACTCTGCGGCCGTCCGGCCTTCTTCCAAACATAAGCGTACCCTCTCTCCGGCGGATCTGCGGCGAAAAGCGATCGGGCTTTTCGCCCTCTTATAGTCTTATATTCATTATTATAACACCGCGCCGCAAGCTTGCAAGCCCGTTTTCGCACGAAAAGGAGGGCGCGGAGCGCTCGCCCCACGCCGTGCGCGTATCGAAAGAAGTCTCAGCCGCGCGCCTTGCGGAACATGAACGAGCGCGCCGCGGCGATGCCGAACTTGTACGGCAGCGGGCGCAGCGCCCGGTCCGCCTCCTGCAGCTTTTCCCGGATGGGGATGCTCTGCGGACAGTGCTGCTCGCACTTGCCGCAGCGGACGCACTGCGAGGCGAAGGCCGGCTCCCGCGTGAGGCCCACGGTCTGCGCGAACTGGAAGCGGCCCTGCCGCTTCGACTCGGTGTACATCGCGTTGTAGCAGCGGAAGATGCCGGGGATGTCCACGCCCTTCGGGCAGGGCATACAGTAGCGGCAGCCGGTGCAGCCGACCTTCTCGTTCTCCCGGATGCTCTTCTTGACCGCTTCGAGCGTCTCAAAATCCGCCTCCGTCATGCTGCCCGCCTCTGTCTCCGAGGCGATCCGGCAGTTCTCCTTGACCA
>JAFUUR010000098.1 GCA_017477695.1 Oscillospiraceae bacterium
AGATACGGGAAAAGGGCGTGCAAATCTGTTACGTGACGCTGCACGTTGGGCTCGGCACCTTCAGGCCTGTGAAGGAGGAAGAGATCGAGCGGCATCCGATGCATGCGGAGTATTGTATTGTTCCGGAGGAAACGGCGCGTATCGTGACCGAGACGAAGAAAAACGGCGGTAAAGTAGTCGCCGTCGGTACGACTTCCTGCCGCACGCTGGAAAGCTTTGCCGCGGCAGACGGCAGCCTGGAGCCGTGCTCCGGCTGGACGGATATCTTCATTTATCCCGGCTATACGTTCAAATGCGTCGACTCTCTGGTGACGAATTTCCATCTTCCCGAAAGCACGCTGATCATGCTCGTCTCCGCTCTCGCAGGGCGTGAGAACATCCTGGCTGCATACCGCACGGCGATCGAGGAACGCTACCGCTTCTTCTCCTTCGGGGATGCATGTTTTATAGAGTGAAACGGAGTAACGGCTATGTATAAACTGCTCAAACAGGAGGGCCGCGCACGGCGCGGGACGTTCCGTACGGCGCACGGCATCGTGCAGACGCCTGTGTTTATGAACGTCGGCACGCAGGGAGCCATCAAAGGGGCACTCTCCGCGAGGGATCTGAAAGAGATCGGCTGTCAGATCGAGTTGTCGAACACCTATCATCTGCATGTGAGACCCGGAGACGCGCTGATCAAAGAAATGGGCGGTCTGCACCGCTTTATGAACTGGGACGGGCCGATCCTTACGGACAGCGGCGGCTTTCAGATCTTTTCCCTTGCGCAGCTTCGGAAGATCACGGAAGAGGGCGTGCGCTTCAATTCCCACGTGGATGGACGGCATATCTTCATGGGCCCGGAGGAGAGCATGCGCATCCAGGCCAATCTCGGTTCGGATATCGCCATGGCATTTGACGAGTGCGTTGAGATCCCTTCGCCGCGCGATTACGTTGAGCGGTCCTGCGAGAGGACATACCGCTGGCTCGCACGCTGCAAACAGGCGCTCGCCGCATATAACGCTGAGGAAGATGCCGTCAATCCCGGTCAGATGCTGTTCGGCATCAACCAGGGAGCCGTCTTTCACGACGTTCGCATCGCGCACATGAAGAAGATCGCGGAGCTGGATCTCCCGGGCTATGCGATCGGCGGCCTCGCGGTAGGGGAGACCCACAGTGAAATGTACGATACCATCGAGGCTGTGGAGGAATATATGCCGAAGGACAGACCGCGATACCTGATGGGCGTCGGCACGCCGGGAAACATCATAGAGGGTGTTGCGCGGGGGATCGACTTTTTTGACTGTGTCATGCCGGCCCGAAACGGCCGCCACGGCCATCTCTTTACATGGAGCGGCATCATCAACATCAAGAATGAGAAATACGCGAAGGATGATCTGCCGATCGACCCAGCCTGTTCCTGCCCCGTGTGCCGTTCGTATTCGAGAGCCTATCTGCGTCATCTCTTCAAGGCGGAAGAGATGCTGGCCATGAGGCTCGCGGTTGGCCACAATCTATTCTTTTACAACAGCCTCATGGAAAAGATCCGCGACAGTCTTGACCGCGGTGAGTTCGGACGGTTCAGACAGGAGTTTACAGAAATTTTGGATAAACGAGTATAAGCTCTTGAAATTGACTTTGCGACAAGGTATAATAGCACCACATTGAATTCGGAGGTTGTCAAGGTATGACTTTAATTCTTGCAGCGAGTTCTTCCGCGTCGGGCGGCGGCAGCATGATCTTTATGCTGATCGCGATGTTTGCCATCTTCTATTTTCTGATGATCCGTCCCGAGAATAAGAAGAAAAAGAAAATGGAGGAGATGCGCAACTCTATCTCCCTCGGCGAAGAGATCACCACGATCGGCGGTATTACGGGAAAGGTCGTCCAGGTAACGGAGGATACGATCACCTTTGAGACCGGCGAAGACAGAGTCCGTATCCAGGTCAAAAAATGGGCCATTTCCACCACGGCGAAGATGGAGGCGGCCGAGGCGGCTTCCAAGAAGAGAAAATAATCCTGGTTGTTTTGAATGAACGTCCCCCATGCGCAATAAGATGTTATACATCTGTTTGTGCATGGGGGTGTTTTTATGACAGATAGCCACACGCTGCAGACTGCGGGGCTGACGGCGTGGCTTCGAGGACTGTTTGCCTGGATCGTCTGCACGGCGGTTGGGCTGATCCTTGCCGCGAGTCTGGTAGCAAAGGGCGCAGTAGGTCACAGCACGGTCGGCTACGTCAGCTCCGCACTGAGCTTCGCTGCCGCGATATGTGCCGGGGCTGCGAGCAAGAGCGCGGGCGGCGGGCTGGGGAGGGCGCTCCTGCGGGCGCTGGCGACGGTCGTCGTGCTGCTGACGATCGGTTCGCTTCTGAGCAGGGGAGCGCTGACCTCCGCGGGGATCCTGAGTGTCGTTACGTTTACCATAGCCGGGTATCTCGTCGGCAGCGTACTGCCGCTGCGCGGGAGAAGGCCGAAACGGCGGGCGTTGATCCCCGGAAAAAGAAAGTAGATGAAATCACGATTCGAGGATATACAAGATGTAGAGTCGAAAGTGGTGTCACGGCAGAATAACCCACAACAGATAGAAAAATTCAAGAAACATAAAGTTACAAATAGTAAAGAAAACCAATATTTTTTGAAAAAAAGGCTTGATAAGTTTGCAAAAATGTAATATATTGTTCCTGGAAAGTCGTTATGTTAATCTCGTTTTTATGCCAAGCTTAAGAATGAGTGGAATGAAGGCATGATCCATGCACAGATGAAACAAGGAAGACCGTCGGAAGCGGGAGGATACGAAGCGCTCGTATTCTTTTTCTTTCTTGCAGGCGTACTCATGAAGGCCTATCTGCCCTTGCCGGATCTGGTACAGGCTGATCCGACTGACGGCATCCTGCTCTGTGTGATTACCGTTACTGCGGCGTATCTGCTTGTGTCTTCCCTGCGCGCGGCTTACATTCTTCCGCTGCTGTGCTTCTGCCTGGGCGTCGCGACGGAGGAAATGGCATGCTTAGTCGTTTCAGCCTTTGCCGCGCAGGAGGCGTATGCGATGCACCGCCTGGCTTTCATGGCGATTTCCGTTTCCGCTTTTTTCGTTTTGGCGCAAAACGGTCTTCGCAGTGCTTTCCGCATGCGTGCGATCCCCGGCGTCAGAGAGATCCTTGCCCCGACGGGTATATTCGTTCTCGCTACGGTGCTGCTGCCGGTTTATCTCTGCGCCGCGTACTATCTGATCAAGCTATGATCTTCAGGAGAGGAGGGAGTCTTTTTCTTGGATAATGCAAAGTGTATTGCTTACTTTGAAGAGTATCTGACAGAAGAGAAAAAGGCTTCTGCCAACACCCTGAGCTCCTATCTGCGGGATATCCGCCAGCTTGGCGCATATCTGGACGAACATGCGGAACACGGCATCCAGGATGCGGACGAGAACGACCTCGGCGCTTATATCGCCTGGATGAAGACAAACGGAAAATCTGTCGCAACGGTATCGCGGAGCATCGCGTCGATCAAGAGCCTGTACCAGTTGTTGACGCTCAGACAGGTGATCCCCGAGAACCCGTCCACCAAGCTGGTGTCGGACAAAAACACACAAAAGCTGCCGCAGATCCTCACAAGCCAGGAGGTCGAGCTTCTTTTGGAGCAGCCGGAATGCGTCGATGCAAAAGGCTACCGCGACAGGGCGATGCTTGAGCTTCTGTATGCCACGGGCATCCGCGTGACGGAGTTGATCGACCTCAACGTCAGTGACGTCAATCTTGCAGCGGGGGTCATCCGCTGCCACAGCCGTAACAAGGAAAGGGTCATCCCCATGTATCCCGCGGCGATCAAAGCGTTGAGCGACTATATGAATTTGGTGCGCCAGCAGATGATCGCGCTGCCTGACGAACCCTCGCTGTTCGTCAACGTGAGCGGCGAGCGGATGTCTCGCCAGGGCTTCTGGAAAATCATCAAGTACTATCAGAAAAAGGCCAACATCGAGAAGGATATCACACCGCATACGCTCCGGCACTCCTTTGCCGCGCATCTTTTGGAAAACGGCGCCGACATCCACGCGATCCAGGAAATGCTTGGTCATGCGGACATCTCCTCCACACAGGTCTATTCTCAGCTCGTAAAAAAGCAGTTGAAAGACGTTTACAACAAAGCGCATCCGCGCGCATGATCCGATCAAACCGGTATGCTGAGCATACCGGTTTATCTTTTGGTTGCTATCAGCCAAGGATTATGATAAAATCCATAGCGGATGTGATAAAAATGCGGATCTTGGGGATCGACCCTGGAATAGCTACGATCGGCTTCGGCGTCGTTGACTCCGATCGAAACAGCCACAAGCTCGTCAAGTGCGGCGTGATCACAACACCGGCCCACACCAGCCTTTCCAGCCGGTTGGCACAGATCTATGACGATATGTGCGATCTGCTGGAAATCTTTAAACCGGACGCTGTGTCGATCGAGGAGCTGTTTTTCAATACCAATATCACCACCGGCATCGCCGTTGCGCACGGGCGCGGCGTCATCCTGCTTGCCTGTCAAAAATCCGGCGTCAGGATCTATGAGTATACGCCGCTGCAGGTCAAGCAGGCAGTTGTCGGCTACGGGCGCGCGGAGAAGTCGCAGGTCATGGACATGGTGAAGCGCATCTGCTCTCTGCCGGCCGCTCCGAAGCCGGATGATGCGGCTGACGCTGTCGCGCTCGCGCTGTGCCATGCGCGCAGTTCTACATCCTTACTGTTCAGAGGAGACCGGGAAGAATGTTCTACCATTTAGAAGGCACGATCGCTGAGCTCTCGCCAAATCTCGTCGTGTTGGATTGCGGCGGGATCGGCTTTGCACTCAACAGCACGCTCAACACAATTTCCAATCTGAAGATCGGCGAGAAGGCCAAGCTTTACATCGCAGAGTCGATAGGGGAAACCAATTTTGATCTGTACGGGTTCTACGACAAGAGCGAAAAGCGATGCTTTGAAATGCTCGTTTCCGTATCGGGAATCGGGCCGAAGGCCGCACTTTCTATTCTTTCGTACAACACACCGGACGGATTGGCGCTTTCCATCCTGAACGATGACGTCAAAGCGCTGACCGTTGCCCCGGGCATCGGCAAAAAGATCGCGCAGCGCGTGATTTTGGAACTGAAGGACAAGGTAGGCAAGGAGCTCGAAAGCACGCAGTTCGATCTGCCGGCAGCAAGTGTGCCCGCCGCCGAGAACGCCAGCGTGAGTGACGCCGTGGCGGCGCTGACCGTTTTGGGTTACAGCAGCTCGGAGGTCGCACAAGTCCTGAAACGGATGGATACGACAGGCATGAGCGCGGAAGCGATCATCAAGGCGGTCCTCAAGCAGATGGTGAATTAACAGGAGCGATCAATGAGTATCAATTTTTCAGAGGAAGCGAGCGGCGAGATCATCACAACGACGGCGAGCCTGCCGGAGGATTACAGCGAAGGCTCTCTCCGGCCGCGCACGATTTCGGAGTATATCGGGCAGGAGAAGGCAAAGGGAAACCTGGAAGTCTTTATAAACGCTGCGAAGATGCGCAATGAGCCGCTCGACCACGTTTTGCTGCACGGCCCTCCGGGCCTGGGCAAGACAACGCTGGCCGCAGTCATTGCAAACGAGATGGGCGTCAATATGCGCATCACCTCAGGTCCCGCGATCGAAAAGCCGGGCGATCTTGTGGCGATGCTGACGAACCTCAACCAGGGCGATATCCTCTTCGTTGATGAGATACACCGTCTCAACCGTGCATATGAGGAGATCCTCTATCCGGCGATGGAGGACTATGCCATCGATATCATTCTGGGAAAAGGACCTTCGGCCAATTCCCTGCATCTGGATCTGCCGCATTTCACCCTGATCGGCGCGACGACGCGCTCCGGCCAACTGACCGCTCCGCTGCGCGACCGCTTCGGCGTGACGCTTCGCTTGGAGCTGTATACGCCGGAGGAGCTGCGGCGCATCGTCATGCGTTCTGCGGGGATCCTCGGCGTCGCGATCGAGCAGGACGGCGCTTTTGAGATCGCTTCCCGCTCGCGCGGAACGCCGAGGATCGCCAACCGCCTGCTCCGTCGGGTCCGCGATTTCGCGCAGGTTCGGGCAGACGGGGTGATCACGAGAGAAGTGGCGGATCTGGCGCTTTCCAGCCTCGAGGTCGATAAGCTTGGGCTGGATGCGATCGACCGCAGGATGCTGCGCAGCATCATTGATTATTACGGCGGCGGTCCGGTC
This sequence comes from Oscillospiraceae bacterium, assembly GCA_017477695.1. Lineage (GTDB taxonomy): Bacteria > Bacillota > Clostridia > Oscillospirales > Oscillospiraceae > Limivicinus. Next base: position 6,204 of record JAFUUR010000098.1, read on the forward strand.
GGCCTTGATACGCTCGCTGCGACCATCAACGAGGAAGCGGTCACGCTAGAAGACGTATATGAGCCGTATCTGCTGCAAAAAGGCTTTCTCACAAGAACGCCGAGAGGTCGCTGTGTTACGCGCAAAGCGTATGAGCATCTCGGCATTGACTACGTGGGACAGCAGCAAATGGAGCTCTAAAAGAAAGAAAACTGCTTCAAAAAAAGGAAATAGTTGAAATTTTCCCGCAACACTCTATTGACTTTGAACAAAGTTGTTGTATAATAAATCACGTATATTTGGTAATATTAGAGTGTTTTATGATCGATTATACAGCTTTGAGCGATACAGAGCTTCTGCAAATGGTCCCAAATGATCGCTTTGCGGAAGAAGTGCTTGCAGAGCGGTATTTGCGATTGGTCCGTGTCTGTGCCAGACCGTTGTTTTTGGCGGGAGGGGACAGCGAGGATCTGATCCAGGAAGGGATGTTCGGCCTGCTATCTGCCATCCGGCAGTTTTCACCTGCTTCTGGCACGTCCTTCCATACCTTTGCAGACCACTGTATTCGCATGCGTCTCCTATCAGCGGTAAAATCTGCATCCCGCTTAAAGCATTTTCCACTCAACGACGGTATGTCGTTGGAACTCCTCTCCGAAGACCCCTGTTCGCCGTTATCGACAACATCTGTGATCTTCCAGCGTAGTCCGGAAGATCTGGTTCTGGCCAGAGAGAGCAAGGAAGAATTATACAGTATCTTTGCACAGTGCCTTTCCAGGCTCGAATCCCGCGTTCTTGAGTTATATCTGGAAGGATTATCTTATCACGAGATCGCCGCCCGTTTGGATAAAGACGAGAAAGCGATCGACAACGCCGTGCAAAGAATTAGGCGCAAGCTGGCGCGGAACCCTAACCTTGGCGAAATCAGCAGGAGCTGATCGCAAATACAGCCAAACGGCAACATCAAAAGAGAGGATTCAAAATGTACGAAGACAAGACTTTAGTTTGCAAAGAGTGTGGTAAAGAGTTCGTGTTTACCGCCGGTGAGCAGGAGTTCTACGCAGAGCGCGGCTTCCAGAATGAGCCCCAGCGCTGCAAGCCCTGCCGTGACGCGCGCAAGAACGCTGCTCGCGGTCCCCGTGAGTTCTTTACCGCTGTCTGCGCTGCCTGCGGCGGCGAGGCGAAGGTTCCCTTCGAGCCCAAGTCCGATCGTCCCGTTTACTGCAGCGAGTGCTTCGCCAGAATGAGAGAGCAGGCCTGATCGCCTGACAGGAGGATGGGGTGCAAGTGATTGCGCCCCATTCTTTTTTCTACAAGTGAAGGAGTGGCGTATGAACAGACGTTTGGAGAGGATACAGGCCTTGATCCCGCAGGGGAGAGGGGTCATCGATGTCGGCACGGATCATGGCTACCTCCCGGCCGCCCTGGCGAAAGCGGGCTATCCGGGGGTGATCCTGGCGTCGGATATCAATGATGAACCGCTGCATGCCGCAAAGCGAACGGCACAGGCCGCTGGGGTCACGGACAAGATACGCTTTCTTTTGTGCGACGGTTTGCATGGATGCGATCCGGAAGCGGTGGACACGCTCGTGCTCGCCGGCATGGGTGGCGATCTGATCTGCAGGATTTTGGACGAGGCGGAGTGGACGATGGATCCGCAGTATACGATGATCCTTCAGCCTATGACGAAAGCGGAAGTGCTGCGCTACTGGCTGTCGAACAATGACTACGGTATTGTGAGAGAGGATTTGGTCGAGGACGGCGGCAAGCTCTATTCCATCCTTACGGTCCGCTTTGGTACGGCCTGGCCTTTGACAGACGCGGAGCTTTTCACCGGCAGCCGCAAGCTGCTCGCAGAGGATCCTCTTTTTCAGCCGTTTCTGGAAGCTCAGATCACACGCATGGAGAAGGCGTTGGCAGGCATGGAAGAGGGGAGCGACATGGACGTTGGCAAGCATAAGCTCTACGCAGAGGTCCTCTGCCAGATGCGGGAGATGCGTTAGATGAAAAAAGTCTACGAGATTTTTGAATATCTGTGTGAACTCGCTCCATTGGAGCTGCAGCTGGATTTTGATAACGCGGGTTTTCTCGTCGGGCATCGAAACGCTCTCGTGAGCGACGCACTGGTAGCGCTGGATATTACGGACGACGTTATTGAGGAAGCGCTTGCTTTGGGCGCGGAGTTGATCGTTTCTCACCATCCCGTTATCTGGGATCCGATCAAAGCGCTGACGGACTGCGAACCGAACAGCAGGGCCCTCCGACTGGCGGAAAACCATCTTGCAGCGATCTGTATGCATACGAATCTGGATATCGCGCAGGGCGGCGTGAACGATGTGCTGATGGCGCGGCTCGGCGGCTGTGTGGAAGACAAGTTTGAAAGCAGCGGCTGCGGAAGGATCGGCAGACTGGCTGAACCGCTTGCCTTTGCACAGTTTCTCCATAACTGCAAGGAAGCTCTGCACGCAAACGGCCTGCGGTACTATGACGCCGGGCGCCCTGTAAGCAGACTTGCCGTGATGGGTGGCGCCGGGGCGGATATGATAGAGGACGCCTGGCGCGCCGGCTGTGATACCTACGTCACGTCAGATATCAAGTATCATCAGTTCCAAAAGGCTGTGGACTTTCACATCAATCTGATCGATGCAGATCATTTCTGCACGGAAAACCCCGTGATGGACACCGTGACACAGCGCCTGTGCAAGCGCTTTCCCGACGTGAACTTCATCCTTTCCAAAAGGCATAAGCAGTTGATCTCTTTCTACTGAAACGCTGCGGTCAACAGTTATAAACAGCCTTCGCATCTCATAGACTCGTACCAACGAGAATGGATGCGGAGGCTATTATTATGACGGATACCAATATCTATCGCGATATCGCAATACGTACGGACGGGGCATTCATGCTCGGCGTGGTCGGCCCCGTGCGGACCGGCAAATCCAGCTTCATCAAGCGCTTTATGGAAATGCTCGTCATACCCCAGATCAAGGACGCGTACATGCGGGAGCGCGCGAGAGACGAACTGCCGCAGTCCGGCTCCGGGCGTACGATCACGACTGCGGAGCCGAAGTTCGTTCCGGAGGAAGCCGTCAGCATCACGCTCGCCGACGGCACGCCGCTCTCCGTACGCCTCGTGGACTGTGTAGGCTATATGGTCGAAGGCGCGGCGGGACAGTACGAGGAGGGGAGTGAGCGGATGGTCACGACTCCCTGGTTCGATAGTGAGATCCCGATAGCAGAGGCGGCGGAAAAGGGCACTGAGAAGGTGATCGCCGAGCATTCCACGATCGGTCTTGTCGTTACGACGGACGGTTCGATCTGCGATATACCGCGCGAAAACTATGTTCCGGCAGAGGAGCGCGTGATCCGGGAGCTGCAGGCGCTGGGCAAGCCGTTCGTCGTGTTGCTCAACTGCACGGAGCCGCAGTCTGATGCAGCTGCGGCGCTTGCGAATGAGATCGCGGAAAAGTACGGGACCAGATGCATCGCACTCAACTGCCTCAGTTTGGATGAAACCGATGTGCAGACGATCCTGTCCGGTGTGCTGGAAGAGTTTCCGATCCAAGCTGTCAGCATCTACCTGCCGGAATGGTTTGACGCTCTCGGAGACGGGAACGCGCTGCGCGCAGAGGTACTGGAGAGTATCGTGCGTGCGGGTCAGGATCTGCACAAAATCAAGGACAGCTACGCGATGGCGGAAGCGATCGGCGCGAACGACCGGATCAGCGCGGCAAAGATCAATGGGACAGAGCTGGGGACGGGAGTCGTTTCCCTTGCAATCCAGCTTCCAAGAGCGCTCTATTATGAAACGATCAGCGAACAGACCGGGATCGAGATCAAAAACGATGCGGATCTGATCTCCACGCTCACGGATATGAGCGTCGTCATGGAGGACTATACGCGTTTGAAAAGCGCGTTGGATGACGTGCGGGAGAAAGGATACGGCGTCGTGATCCCGGACGCGTCACAGATGCGTCTCGAGGAACCGCAGATTGTTCGGCAGGGCGGGAAATACACGGTGAAGCTCAAGGCGAACGCACCGGCGATCCACATGCTGATGACGGACGTGGAGACAGAGGTCACACCGGCGATCGGCGGAGAGACAGCCTCGGAGGAGATCATAAGCTTTCTGCTCCAGGGCTTCAACGGCGACGTCAACCGCATCTGGGAGTCGAACATCTTCGGGAAATCCCTCAACGACATTGCCGAGGAGGGGCTCACGGCCAAGCTGCAGGCGTTGCCGGAAAACGCAAAGAGCAAATTGCGCGAAGCGCTGCAGCGCATCATAAACGAAGGGAGCGGTGGTCTGATCTGCATCCTGCTGTGAATGCGGAAGATGCCGCGGGCATTGACTTGGCCGCGGCGAACGGATATAATAAAGTTGCTCGTTCATGCCGAGGTACTGTATGACGGGGCGGCGTCTGTTGAACGAAAAGCTGTGGCGCGCGCTGCCGCTCGTGCTCCTGCTTCTTGCAGCGGTGCTGTTCTCCGCTGCGGTACGGAACATGCGGTCGCTCGTGGGTGCCTCCGCACAGGCCGGCCACAAAACCCTGGTCATCGACCCCGGACACGGCGGGATCGATGGCGGCGCGATTGCCTTGGACGGTACGAAGGAGAGCGAGATCAACCTTGCGATCGGCCTGAAGCTGCGGGAGATCGCGTCTTTCTGCGGTCAGCCCACTGTTCTGACGCGGGTGGATGACAGCCAGCGAACGAGTTTTATCGCTTATAGCGAGCATGAAGACCTCGTTCACCGCACAGAGATTATCAACTCCGTTGCGGACGGAGTCCTGATCAGCATCCACCAGAACTGCTTTCCCACTTCGCAGCCCAGCGGCGCGCAGGTCCTGTATGCAAAAGGAGAGGAGAGCCGGCGCCTTGGTGAACTGACACACGGC
>JAFUUR010000099.1 GCA_017477695.1 Oscillospiraceae bacterium
CCGACGTCAGCCGCCTTGGTGTAGATACCGCCGCCCACGCGCGCGAAGAGCGCGATGGAGGAGGCGCCCAGCGAGAAGCCGAAGAGGATGTTGTAGTTGCCGGTGATGATGTAGATGAGGCTGCAGCCCAGCAGGCCCAGGCCCACGACGCACATGCCCATGACCGAGCCGCCGGAGAAGGCGATGGACAGGGCCTTGTTCATGCCCGACTGGAGGGCGGCGTTCGCGGTGCGGACGTTGGCCTTCGTGGCCACGCGCATACCGAAGAAGCCCGCCAGAATGGAGCAGAGCGCGCCGAGCAGGAAGCAGATGGCCGTGCCCCAGTTGATGAACAGGCCGATCAGGAAGAAGAGCACGACGATAAAGATCGCCAGGATCTTGTACTCGGATTTGAGGAACGCGTCCGCACCCTCGGCGATGGCGGAGGCGATCTCCTGCATACGGGTGCTGCCGGGGTCAGCCTTCGAAACGTAGCTGGCCTTGTAGGCGGCGAAGAGCAGCGCGCACACCGCGAGAATGGGGGCGAGCCAAAGAATATTGTTCATAAGCGAACACTCCTTTGCAAGAATACGTTTTGGTCCTTTGTGTATTTTACACGATAAAGCTGTTTTTCACAAGGCCAAAAAGCAAGCCTATCCGTCAAAATCAACAAGTTTATGGAAAGTGACGAATAGCGCCCCGCAGATGCGGGCAATCTTGGCAAATTGCCTAAAGCCGCGCGGAAGCCTGCATCGAACAGGAAAGCCAAATTTGTAAAATTGCAATAAAACTGCGGTCAGGTAAATAAATCACGGCCGTAACGCGAAAATTTGCATTCGGCTCGGTGCAAAAAAAATCAGCACTTTCAACAAGCGATAGCGCTTCGCCGAGCGAGGATGCGCCGGGGAGAAATCGAACAATTAATACTTGGAATTGACAGGCAAAGGCGGTATAATAAAAAAACAGAAAGAGATAAAGGAGATATGCCTCATGGATGAAAAATACCTCCGTCATATCCCCCGCGACGACGTTTATCTGTTCAACACCGGCAACGCCCGCAAGGCCTGGCTCTGCTTCGGCTGCCGCTATGTGCCGGAGCTCAACGCGCACCGCTTCCTGGTCTGGGCGCCGAACGCAAGGGCGGTCAGCCTCGTGGGCGACTTTAACGGCTGGGACTGGGGCGCGACCCCGATGGAAAAGCTGGAGGGCGGCGTGTGGGCCGTCTTCGTGGAGGGCGTGCAGGACGGGCAGTGCTATAAATACTGCGTGACCGGCGCCGACGGCCGCGAGACGCTCAAGGCCGACCCCTTCGCAGCCTATTCCCAGTGCGGGATGGAGACGGCCTCCATGGTCTGGACGGAACGTCCCTATCCCTGGACGGACGGCGAGTATATGCGCCGGCGCGCCGGGCGGGACTTCATGCGCAGCCCCATGAGCATTTACGAGCTACATCCCGGCTCCTGGAAGATCCCGGAAGGCGGCGTGGGCTACCGCTGGCTTTCGGATGCGCTGGCGGACTACTGCGGAGACATGGGCTATACCCACGTGGAGCTGATGCCTGTCACGGAGTACCCCTACGACGGCTCTTGGGGCTATCAGGTCACGGGCTACTACGCGCCGACCTCCCGCTACGGCACGCCGGACGATTTTCGTTACTTCGTGGATCGCCTGCATGACGCCGGGATCGGCGTTATCATGGACTGGGTCCCGGCCCATTTCCCCAAGGACGAGCACGGGCTCGCCATGTTCGACGGCACGCCGCTGTTCGAGTGCAAGGAGCGGCGCATGGCGGAGCACCCGGAGTGGGGCACGCTGATCTTCGACTACGCGAGCGACCAGGTGCAGAGCTTCCTGGTCTCCTCCGCGTGCAAGTTCTTCGAGGAATTCCATATCGACGGCATCCGCGTGGACGCCGTGAGCTCCATGCTGTACTTAAACTACGCCCGGCGCGACGGTGAGTTCACCCCGAACGAGGAGGGCGGCGTCACCAATCTGCACGCGCTCGCGTTCCTGCGCAAGCTCAACTCCGCCGTGCTGACCACCTACCCAGGCGCCGTCACCGTGGCGGAGGAGTCCACCGCGTTCCCACTGATCACGGCGCCGCCGGATGTGGGCGGCGTGGGCTTCTGCCTGAAGTGGGACATGGGCTTCATGCACGACACCATCGACTATATGGAGCTCGACCCCTATTTCCGCAGCTTCAACCACAACAAGCTGACCTTCTCCATGATGTACGCCTTTTCCGAGAACTACGTCCTGGCCTACTCGCACGACGAGGTCGTGCACGGCAAGCGGTCGATGATCAACAAGATGAGCGGGGACTACGACCAGAAGTTTGCCTCCCTGCGCACGCTCTACGGCTACCAGTTCGGGCACCCGGGCAAGAAGCTGACCTTCATGGGCAGCGAGTTCGGGCAGTTCATCGAGTGGAACTGGAAGCAGGGGCTGGACTGGCTGCTGCTGGACTATCCGCGCCACGAGGAGCTGCGCCGCTATATGCGCGCGCTCAACCGGCTGTACACGTCCACCCCGGCCCTCTACGCGGTCGATCGCTCGTGGGACGGCTTCAAATGGCTGAACGTGGACGACGCGGGGCGCAGCTCCGTGGCCTTCCTGCGCTCGGCGGAGAAGGAGAAGAGCTTCGTCGTGTGCGTGTGCAACTTCACCCCCGTCTCGTATGAGGATTTCGTGATCGGCCTGCCCTGCGCCGGCACCCTCATGGAGATCCTCAACAGCGACGATCTGCAGTACGGCGGCAGGGGCGAGGGCAACCCGGACCCGATCCGGAGCCGGAACGAGGCGTTTCTGGACATGCAGCATTCGGCCGCGCTGACGCTGCCGGCGATGTCCGCCCTGTTCTTCCGCTTTACCCCGAAAAAGGACAAGGACAAGAAAGAGAAAAAGAAGAAATGAGCCGCAGGCCGTCCGCCCCGCCGCACGAGCGGACGGCCGGAGTGCGATCTGCGGCAGAATGGAGAGTATATGAAAAAAGAATTTCGTGACATGCTGAAGGAGAAGGGGAGAGACCGTCTGCCGGCCGTCCTTCTCGCAGCGGCGGAGTGCGCTCCGCTTTCCAAGACCGGCGGCCTGGCGGACGTCGTGGGCAC
>JAFUUR010000100.1 GCA_017477695.1 Oscillospiraceae bacterium
GAATTCGCCGCGGTCGTTCTGATAGATCCCGAAGGCGCGGGGCTTGCGATAGTCGACGCCCACGAAAAAGCGCGTGCGCTCCGGCGTGAGGCCGTTTTGCTCGCAGTAGGCCTGCAGCTCCCCGAGCGTCTGCGGCACGTCGAACGCCGTGCGGCGGATCTGGTCGTTGGGCGCCCCGCAGGAGGGGCACTGCGCGATCGAATCGTCGAAGTATTGTCCGCAGTAGGAACACTTGACCTTCATCTTTCCCTCCGCCGTCCGTGCGGCTTTACGCGTGCTCCTGCGCCAGGCGGCGCAGCTTGTCCAGCAGCTTGTCTGTCGAGTACCCGGTGAAGCGGCTGACGTCCGCCACGGTGTACTTTCTCGTCATCGCCCGGACCGCCGGGTTGCTGAGAGCCTTCAGCCGCGCGTCGTACTCCGGCAGGATGTCGGCCAGCCAGGGGTAGGCGTCCAGAATGTCCGACAGGCGGCTGTTAACGTCGTAGGGGAAATCCATGCGCGGTCTCCCTGTTCAGCGGGACAGGATGGCTTCCAGCTCGTCCCGGGTACAGGTGGCAAGATAGACGCCCTTGTCTGCCATGGTATAAAAGATCTGATCGTCCAGCTCATAGAAGGAAAAGACGCAATAGTCCTTCCCGTCGGAGACGATAACGTGGTACAGGCTCTTGAGTTCCGCCTCCTCGGAGAGCTCCACGAAGACGAGCCCGAGCTCACGCACCAACTGCTCGCGTGACAGCCGGGCGGAGAGGTCGAAGGCCGGCACGTCCGTCTGGGCTTTATCCATCGTCGTGTCGGCTGCGGCGGCATAGGTTTCCCCGGCGGCGGCCGCGGCCGGCGCGAAGCCGAGATCCTCGTCCGCTTCTTCCGCTTCGGCGGCTTCCGTCATGGCTTCCGCGGGGGCGCTGCGCGAGGCAAAATTGGAGCCCGCCAGCATGACGGAGCTTTGGGGGCTGGCCTTGCCCATCGGGCGCAGCACGCCCGCGCCGGCGGTGACGCCGATGATCACGGCCAGACTGGCCGCCGTGGCGAGGACGATCTTCATCGGCCGGGAGAGGCGGTTCTTTCTGCGGATCTCCGCCCGGCGCAGCTCTGCCATCACGTTATAACGCAGGCTCACCGGGGGCTCTTCCAGTTGCTCTTCCAGCGCATCGGACAGTGCGGCAAAGCTCTTATACATCGCCGAGCAGGCTTCACAGTTTGGCAGGTGCGCCTGCAGCACTTTCTGCTCGACCGGGGGCAGATCCTCGTCCAGCATGCGGCTGATGAGCTCCTGGTAATATGAACAAATCATGGGTTTCTACCTCCTCCCTGAGTACTTGACGCGAAGGAATCCGGAATGTTCCCGTCGGCAAGGAGAAACGCGCAGAGCTTTTTGCGCGCGCGGAAAATGCGCGATTTCACCGTGCCTGCCTCCAGATCCAGCGCGAGGCCGATCTCCTCGTAGCTCAGCCCCTGGATCTCCCGCAGCAGCAGGATCTGCCGCTGCTCGTCCGGGAGGGCCTGCAGGCCGCGCTGCACCGCCTCGCGGGTGAGGCGCCTCTCGAGCAGCAGCTCCGGGGACTGGCTCTCGTCCGGCACGTCCATCTGCGTCTCCTCACCGTCCTCATCCTCCACGGAGAGGGAGCTCGCGGGGCGGCGGTTCTGCCTGCGCAGAAAATCCAGGCAGACGTTGGACACGATGCGGTACAGCCAGACGGAGAACTTGCTGTCCCCGCGGAAATTGGGCAGGGAATTGTACGCCTTGATGAAGGCCTCCTGCGCCATGTCCTCCGCGTCCTGCGCGTTGCCCGTCATGCGCAGGGCCAGGTTATATACGTTCTTTTCATAGGCGGCGACCAGATCTTCAAAGGCGTTGACGTCGCCTTCCGTCACACGGCGGATCACCGCCGCTTCCTGCTCCCGGGTCATAGCCTCACTCCTCTCCCACGCTCGTGCGGGCCGTTTTCTATCTGAGATCGCGTTTGATATCTTTTACGATGCGGCGGACGTCCGCCAGCGTTTCCACGTGCACCAGCTCCTGCCGGTAAAAGCTCCCGTGTGGGACGCCGTGCAGGTACCAGGGCAGGTGATGCCTCGCCTGCAGGCAGGCGAGACGCTCGCCGATCCGCTCCGCCAGCGTTTCGATCTGCGCCGCGGCCACGTCCATCCGCTCCGCCAGGGGCGGCGGCGCCGGGATCTCCTCCCCGGCGACGGCGGCGTTGGCCTGCTCAAAGAGCCAGGGATTGCCGAAGGCGCCCCGACCGACCATGGCCAGGTCGCAGCCGGTATAACGCAGGATGTGGGCGGCGTCCTCGCCGGTGAAGATATCGCCGTTTGCGATCACCGGGATGGCGACGCTCTGCTTGACCGCGCGGATCACGTCCCAGTCGGCGCGCCCGGCGTACATCTGCACGCGCGTGCGCCCGTGCACCGCGACGGCCGCGGCGCCCGCCTGCTCGCAGACCCTGGCGAACTCGACGGCGTTGACGCTGCCGCCGTCCCAGCCCTTGCGGAATTTCACCGTGACCGGCGCGTCCACCGCGCCGACGACGGCCTCCACGATCCGCCCGGCCAGCTCCGGGTCGCGCATGAGGGCGGATCCGTCGCCGGACTTGACGACCTTACCCACCGGGCAGCCCATGTTGAGATCCAGCACGTCCGCCCCGGAGAGCTCCAGCGCCATGGGAGCGGCCTCGGCCAGCACCTCCGGCTCGTGGCCGAAAAGCTGCGCGGCACAGGGGTGCTCGTCCTCGGGGATATACAGCAGAGCCTTCGTCTTCTCATCCCTGTAGACCAGTGCGCGGGCGCTGACCATCTCCGTCGTGGTCATCGCCGCGCCCAGGCGGCGGCACACGCCGCGAAAGGCAAAGTCCGTCACCCCGGCCATCGGGGCCAGCACGACCCTGCCGGGGATCTCTGAGCTGCCGAGCCTCACCATGTAAGATCCAGCCCCACCGGGCAGTGGTCCGAGCCCATGATCTCCGGCAGGATATAAGCCTCCCTGACGTGCTCGCGCAGGCGGTCGGAGATGACGAAGTAGTCGATCCGCCAGCCGACGTTGCGCGCCCGCGCGGCCGCGCGGTAGCTCCACCAGGAGTAGGCGTCGGTCCGGGCGGGGTAGAGCCAGCGGAAGCTGTCGGTAAAGCCGGCCTCCAGCAGCTCGGTAAACTTGGCGCGCTCCTCGTCGGAGAAGCCGGGATTGCCGACGTTGGTCTTGGGATTTTTCAGATCGATCTCCTCGTGGGCAACATTCATGTCCCCGCAGACGACGACGGGCTTCTGCGCGTCGAGCTCCTGCAGATAGGCGCGGAAATCGTCCTCCCACTGCATGCGGTAGTCGAGGCGGCGCAGACCGTCCTGCGCGTTGGGGGTATAGACGCAAACGAGGAAAAAGTCCTCGTATTCAAGCGTGATGGCGCGGCCCTCGGCGTCGTGCTCCGGCAGGCCGAGGTTATAGCGGACGGAGAGCGGCGTGTGCTTCGTGAAGATCGCCGTGCCGGAGTAGCCCTTCTTCTCGGCGTAGCTCCAGTAGCTTTCATAGCCGGGGAAATCCAGCTCGATCTGCCCGGCCTGCAGCTTGGTCTCCTGCAGGCAGAAGAAATCCGCGTCCAGGCTCAGAAAGATATCCGCAAAGCCCTTTTTCTGCACGGCCCGCAGGCCGTTGACGTTCCAGGAAATAAATCTCATGCGTCCTCCTTCGGCTGGTGTGCCATGCTCTCCGCGTAGCCGCGCGCGTCCACCAGGGACGCGCCGCGCAGGCGGGGGACCGGACCGGCGGCGGTGCCCAGCGTGGCGGCGGTCCGGGTGGCCACCAGGCGGTTGATCTTCATCCCGCTCGCGGTGAACTTCGCCTCGTAATCGGTCATCACGCCGACGGGGCCGTTCGCGTGCAGGTCGTGCGTGAGCTCGGAGAGCGACCAGCCCTCGGCCTCAAGCTGCCCGACCGACCAGTCGAACAGGGGCACGTTGTCCGTCTTGAAATGGATCTGCCCGCCGACGGGCAGCGCGTCCGCGTACAGACGCAGAAAGCCCGGCGCGGTCAGGCGGAGCTTGGCGTCCCGGCTCTTGGGCCAGGGGTCGCAGAAGTTGATGTAGATCCGTGAGACCTCGCCCGGGGCGAAGAGCTCCGGCAGCTTCTGCGCGTCGATATCGAGAAAGCGCACGTTGCCGAGTCCGCGCTCGCGCACGCGCTCCATGGCGAGGATCATCGCGTCCGGCACGCGCTCCACCGCGACGAGCAGCGTGCGCGGCAGCGCCTCAGCCATGTCGGCCGTAAAGCGGCCCTTGCCGCAGCCAAGCTCCACGTAGAGCACCTCCCTGTCCGGGAAGGCCCGGAGCCATTGGCCGCGCAGGGCGGCGGGCTGCTCGATCAGCAGGTCGGCACAACGCTCCATGCGCGCTTCAAGGTTCGATCTTTTCCGCATTCTCATCTTCGTTCACACTCCGCAGGTTCTGACACAAGAGCATATCACATTTCGAGCGAAACATCAATGTTTAATGCGGTGAAAGCTCTTGCTTTCTGCGGCGGCGGGCGGTATACTTTCAGCATCGAAGGCAGGAGGTCGGGCATGAAGCTGAGAGAAAAACTGCCGGTACCGGGCCAAAGGATCTTCCGCTCCATGGTGGCGGTGTGGCTGTGCTTCGCGGTGTACGTGCTTCGCGGGCGGCACGGCATCCCGTTTTATTCCGTGATCGCGGCGCTGCAGTGCATCCAGCCCTATACCAAAGAGATGCATAAGGTCGGGCGCAAGCGCGTGATCGGCACGATCGTCGGCGCGGTCTGGGGCCTGCTGGTGCTCCTGCTCGAGCTGGAGCTGATCGGCAGCGGCGTTCCCGAAGAGCCGCTGCATTATCTGCTTCTGGGGCTGCTGGTGGGTGTGGTCATCTATTCCACGGTGCTGCTGCACGTCAAGGAGGCGGCCTACTTTTCGGCGGTGGTGTTTCTCACCATCACCTACAACCACATCGGCGACGCGAACCCTTATCTCTTCGCCTTCAACCGTCTGTTTGACACGGTGCTCGGCGTGCTCCTCGCGGAGCTCGTCAATCGCGTGCATCTGCCGCGCCGCCGGAATACGGACGTGCTCTACGTGTCGAGTGTGATGGACACGATCCTCGGCAGCAGGCGTCAGCTCTCCGCCTATTCCAAGGTGGAGCTGAACCGCCTGCTCGAGGACGGGGCCAGGTTCACCATCTCTACGACCCAGACGCAGGCGACCGTGCGTGAGCTGCTGCAGGGCGTGGAGCTGCGCTATCCCGTCATCACGATGGACGGGGCCGCGCTCTACGACATGAACAGCCTGGAGTATCTCCGTTCCCTGCCCATGTCGGAAGCCCAGGCCAGGCAGATCATGGACTGGGCGCACGATGAAAAGCTGGGCTTCTTCGCCAACAGCATCCAGGAGAACCTGCTGGTCATCCGCTACGCGGACCTGGTCAACGACGGGATGCGGCAGCTTTTTCAGAAAAAGCGCAGCTCCCCCTACCGCAACTTTATCCACAGCCCGGTGGACGGGTACGAGCATATCGTTTATCTCTTGATCCTGGATACGCACGAGCGGATCGAGGCCGCCTATGCCGCACTGCAGGCGCAGCCCTGGTACGGCGTGTACCGCGTGGTGAAGGACGTCTCTGAATACGAGGGCTATTCCTTCCTGAAGATCTACGACGCGAATACCAGCCGGGAGGCCATGCTCAAGGAACTGGAAAAGCTCATGGGCACCCGGGAAACAGTGCGCTTCGGCAGCATCCCCGGCAGGTACGACGTGTGCATCGAGGACGCGGACAAGGACCGGCTGGTCAAGGAGCTCAAGCGCCGCTTCGAGCCGGTGGATTTCCGCTGCTGGCGGACGATCTTCCGCACGTAAAACGAAAAGACCCGCGATCTTGATCGCGGGTCTTTTCGCATAGGGAGATGGCCGTTCAGCTCTGCGCGCGGGCCTCGCGGCCGCGCTGTTCGATGAAATCCGCCGCGCCGGCGGGGCCAGCGCAGGAGAGAAAATCCTGCCGCATCGCCTCGGCAGCGCGCTTGAGCCCGCCGTCGAGCAGCAGATCGTGCACGACGGCGCGGATGCGCTCGGGACTCTCCGCCTCCGCACGCGTCAGCAGTCGGCCGGCGCCCATCTCCGTGACGCGCCGGGCCACCGCCTGCTGTTCGCCCGTCAGCGGGTACAGCAGCTCCGGCACGCCCATGTAGAGCGCTTCCGAGGCGCTGTTCATGCCACAGTGCGTGATGAACAAATCCGTCTGCGCGAGCACCTCCATCTGGTCGACGTACGGCTCCACGCGCACGTTCGCGGGCAGCGGGTCGAGGCAGGCCGGGTCGAAGGCCAGTCCGCAGGAGATGAGCAGGTCGACGGGCTCGTCGCGCAGCGCCGCGATGCAGTTGCGGTAGAATTCCGGGTGGGAATTGATCACCGTACCGAGGGAGACGTAGACCCGCGGGCGCGGCCGCGGCGCGCGGTCCGGCTCCACCGCCTTCACGGAGGGCCCGACGAAGCGGAAATGCATGGGGTCGAAGGTCTCCACGAAAGGCTGGAAGAGCGCCGACGTGTAGACGATCGTGTCCACGTCGTTCTTATCGCGCACGATGTCCAGCGCGCTTTTCGCATGATAGCCCAGCGGCCGCAGGCGCGCGAGCTCCCGGTTGAGCCGCGGCAGACCGAGGATCATATCGGCCATCTCCGCGGCGCTGTAGTGCATATAACGGGAGGAATGCTCGTTGAAGGCGAAGGTCGTCGTGGAGCAGACCAGCGGCAGGCCGTACTTTTGCGCAGTCAGCTTGCCCCAGAAGCAGGCCGAGTCCGACACGATCAGATCGGGCCGGAGGGCGGCGACGTCCTGCGCGAGCGCCGCGTCCATCAGCGCGGTCGTCCGGAAGGATTGCACCGACATCTCCGTCGTGGAGACCCTGCGCAGTCTGCGCTCGCTCCGCGCGTCGATCGGGGGCAGGTATCCGTCGCAGGGGACGAAGACCGCGCCCGCGTCTTCGATCTTCTCCCGAAAATCCGCGAACGAATAATAGCGGACCTCATGCCCGCGGCGGCAGAGCTCCCGCACGACCTCGATGGTCGGATTGGTATGCCCGTAGGCCGGGATGCAGAACCAAAAGATCCGCAGCGGCCCGTTCTGTTCCGTTCCCGACATGCTCACCCCTCCTCAAAAACACGCGCCGCCCACGCGGCGAACTGCGCCTTCGGCGGGATGGCGATGCCCCGTTCCTCATCGCCCAGAAGGATCAGCGCGTCCCCGGGGCGGATGCCGAACAGCTCCCGCGCCTGCTTGGGGATCACGATCTGCCCTTTTTCTCCGACGGTGACGGTCCAGGCGTATTTTCCTTTCGGCGGCATGGTCCTCACTCCTTGTAAGTATGATTTGTTATACAAATTATACTACCGGCCCACACGGCTGTCAAGTCTATATGGAGATTTGGACTTGTGCAACGCGGGCAAATGGTGTATGCTCTTATCGTTGATTTGAGAAACGCGCGACGAAACGAGGTGGAGGACAGTGGAAACGAAGGAGAAGCGGCCGTACGACGACTGCCTGATCGATCTGCATCTGCATCTGGATGGCTCGCTGTCGGTGGAGACGGTGCGCGCGCTGGCGGCGCTGCAGGGGGAGATGCTCGCGGACGACGATGAGACCATCCGCTCCAGACTCTCCGTCAGCGAGGGTTGTCGCGATCTGCCGGAGTATCTCGATAAATTCGTTTACCCGCTGTCGTTCCTGCAGACGGCGGAGCAGCTCGAGGCGTGTACCAGGCTGCTGAAGGAGGATCTGCAGCGGCGGGGCCTGCTGTATGCGGAGCTGCGCTTTGCCCCGCAGTCGCACGGGCAGCGCGGGCTGAGCCAGGAGGAGGCCGTGCAGGCGGTCCTCCGGGGTTCGGCGCGCTGCGCGCTGCCCACGGGTGTGATCCTCTGCTGCATGCGCGGCGTAGGCAACGAGGAACAGAACCGCGAGACGGTGCGCCTGGCAAAGAAGTACTTGGGCAAAGGTGTGTGCGCGCTCGATATCGCGGGCGCGGAGGGCCTCTTCCCCACGGCGGACTATGAGGAGCTGTTCGCCTTCGCCGCCTCGCTGGGCGTGCCTTTTACGATCCACGCCGGAGAGGGCGACGGCCCGGAGAGCGTGCGCGCGGCGCTGGCCTTCGGCGCGCGGCGCATCGGGCACGGCGTGCGCTCCGTGGAAGACCCCGCGCTCCTGCGGGACCTTGCCGCGCGCGGCACGCCGCTGGAGCTCTGCCCGACCAGCAACCTGCACACCGGGATGTTTCCGGACTACGCGTCCTTCCCGCTGCGCGCGCTGCTGGACGCGGGCGTGACCGTTACGCTCAACTCCGACAACATGGCCGTCTCCCACACGAGCGTGGGAGAGGAGCTGCGGCACGTGGAGGCGGCCTGCGGTTTGACGGGGGAGGAGATCCGCCGCCTGCTGCTGAACGCGGCCGACGCCGCCTTTGCCGATGCGGAGACGAAGACCTGGCTGCGCGGACGGATCGAAGCCGCGCTGCCGTGAGCGAGGAAACGATATGCTGAATTCTTTTTCCAGAACGGAACTGATCTACGGCCGGGAGGCCATGGAGAAGCTGGCCGCCTCACGGGTGGCGATCTTCGGCCTGGGCGGCGTCGGCGGTTATGTGGTGGAGGTGCTGGCGCGCTCCGGTGTCGGCCAGCTCGACCTGGTCGATGACGACCGCGTCTGCCTCACGAACATCAACCGCCAGATCCTGGCCACACGCCGGACGGTCGGCCAGTACAAGGCGGATGCGGCGGAGGAGCGGGTCAAGAGCATCAACCCGAGCTGCGTCGTGCGCTGCCATAAGACCTTCTACCTGCCGGAGACGCAGGGAGAGTTTGATTTTTCACAGTACGACTACGTCGTGGACGCGATCGACACCGTCACCGGCAAGCTCGCTCTCATCGAACAGGCCCAGGCGGCCGGGACGCCGATCATCTCCGCCATGGGCGCCGGGAACAAGATCGACCCAAGCCTGTTCCGCGTGGCGGATCTCTATGAGACGGAGGGCTGCCCGCTCGCGCGCGTCATGCGGCGGGAATGCCGCAAGCGCGGCGTCAAAAAGCTGAAGGTGGTCTACTCGCCGGAGAAGCCGATCCGGCCGCTGGAGGATCTGTCCATCAGTTGCCGGAGCCACTGCATCTGCCCGCCGGATGCCAAGCGGCACTGTACCGACCGGAGGGACATCCCCGGCTCCAACGCCTTCGTTCCTGCGGTCGCGGGGCTGATCCTCGCGGGCGAGGTGGTCAACGATCTGACCGGCTTCACTGGTGAGGGGAGAAGATAAGAAAACGGAAGCCCGCCGGGTGGCGGACTTCCGTTTTCTTATATGCGGGACGGGGCTCAGGCTTCTGCCTTCCACAGACCGTGCAGGTTGCAGAACTCGTAGGCGGCGACGGCTTCCTCACCCTCGGCCAGCACGAACTGCGCCACGGGCTTCTGCTCCGGCTGCAGGACCTTTTTCTGATAGCCGTTCGTGGTCTCCAGAACGACCCACTGGATGAAGTGCGCCGGCAGCATCGGATGCTCGACCGAGCCCACGGCCACGCAGACCTGCGCGCCGTCCACCGTGATCACGGGCACGTGCTTTTCACCGGCGGCGTCGGTGGTGTTGGGGAGCAGCTCCTCCATGCCGGCCGCGCAGCAGGCGTTCTCCAGAATGACGATGCTTCCACAGTCCTTACATTTGTAGAATTTCATGGTTTTTCCTCCGTTACGTTCTTATTTTTGCTGCGGCAGGCGCCGCAGGATCTTCCGCTGTGCGGGACGCCGAGCCCGCGGCGGCGATGCGTGCCGCAGGATCGCTGTATATCCTATTATACCACATGCAGTGTGGCTTGAAAAGAACGAGTATCATGATGATCGGATGGCGACGTTTTGCTGCGCCTTCTTACAGCAGGCGCAGGACGTTGTCCATCACGAAGGCAAGGTTTTCACGTGAGAAGTTCTTGCTCACGGAGAGATCCTGCGGGAGGCGGTTGATGGTGAAGATGGCCCTGACGCCCTCCTCGTAGGCGGGCTCCAGACCGAGATCCGCGCCGCCGACCACGGCGATCACGTCCTTGCCCTGCGCCTTGGCGCGGCGCGCCACGCCGATGACGACCTTGCCGCGCAGGCTCTGACTGTCGATCTTGCCCTCGCCGGTGAAGATCGCGTCGGCGTCGGCGATGATCTCGTCGAAGGCGACGGTGTCCAGCACGGTCTCGATGCCCATCTGCAGCGCGGAGTCGAAGAAGGCCAGCATGCCCACGCCCATCGCCCCCGCGGCGCCGCCGCCGGGGACAGCGGTCAGGTCCCGCCCCAGATCGCGGTGGATGACCTCGCCGAGGCTGCGCAGCCCCGCGTCCAGCGCCCGCACCATGGCAGGATCGGCGCCCTTCTGCGGGCCGAAGACGTATGCGGCGCCGGTCTCCCCGTACATGGGGTTGTCGATATCGCACATCGTGACGAGCTCGATCCCATCCAGCAGGGGGCTCCGGCCGGAGAGATCGATCTTCTCCACCTGGGAAAGCGTCCCGCCCGTGGGGACGAAGGCCTCGCCCGCGGCGTTCAGAAAACGGACCCCGGCCGCCGCGGCCGCGCCGCAGCCGGCGTCGTTGGTCGCGCTGCCGCCGAGC
>JAFUUR010000101.1 GCA_017477695.1 Oscillospiraceae bacterium
GAGGCTCTCCTCATCCGGCAGTGCGCGCAGGGTCACCCGCAGCAGCTCCTTCTCCGCGGTCTCGTCGTATTGCCGGGCCAGCGCGTCCAGTGCGGCGGCGGCCGGGTCGCCCTCAACGTACCAGAGAGTGA
The DNA here is from genome assembly GCA_017477695.1 of Oscillospiraceae bacterium. GTDB lineage: Bacteria > Bacillota > Clostridia > Oscillospirales > Oscillospiraceae > Limivicinus. The sequence goes on from JAFUUR010000101.1 coordinate 132, forward strand.
CGCTCTCCCGGCTCTCCCGCGTGTCCGCCCGGCCGCAGGCGGCCAGCAGCAGCGCCAGCACCAGCGCCGCGAGGTACGGCAGCTTGTATTTTCGCATAGGCGTTCTCCGTCTTGACAGGTGGTTTATAATGGCGATAAGATGGCAAAACAGCCGTGCTGTTTTGCCATATATTCCTTGCGGCGATCCTCAGATCGCGCATGGGATCAAAAGCGAAACGTGGGGGATCTGCGATGAAATACAAAGCGGTCTTGTTCGATATGGACGGCACCGTTCTCGATACGCTGACGGATCTGTACGACTCCGTCAACCACAGCCTGCGGCACTTCGGCTTGCCGCCCGCGTCGCGGGAGACGGTGCGCGCCGGCCTCGGCAGCGGGGCGGAGCATCTGCTGCGCTGCTGCATGCCCGGGCAGCCGGAGGAGACGCTGCGCGCGGTGCTGGCCCATTACCTGCCCTGGTACGACGCGCACTGCCGCATCGAGACCCGGCCCTACGAGGGCGTGCTGCCGCTGATGGAGCGGCTGCGCGCGCAGGGGGTGCGCCTCGCGATCATCTCCAACAAGCCGGACCCCGCCGTGCAGGAGCTGGCGGAGGCCTTTTTCCCCGGCCTGCTTGAGACCGCCGTCGGCGAGAGCGCCGCGGTCCGCCGCAAGCCGGATCCGGACGCGGTGCTGGCCGCGGCGGCGCGGATGGGCCTGCCGGCCCGGGCCTGCGTCTACGTCGGGGACTCCGAGGTCGACCTGGAGACCGCGCGCCGCGCGGGGATGGACTGCATCTCCGTCGCCTGGGGCTTCCGGGATGAGGATCAGCTCCTCGCCGCCGGGGCCGCGCACGTCGCGCACGACTGCGCCGAGCTCGAGACTCTGCTCTGAACGATAAAACAGCCCGTATGCAGCCCCCCCCGAAGGGGGGCTTTCGCATTACAGGGGCTGTTTTTTCATCTGCGCCCACCGGCGCGGATATTGCGCGGGCGTGTCGTCCGTCTTGCGGATGAGCACGGCGCAGTGCCGCAGCTCGGTGCCGGGCACGGCGTATTCCGCGCAGGCCTCCGTCTCGCCGCCCAGCAGCCGGATGGCGCGCTGCGCCTGCTCCAGCTCCTCCGCGGCGGCGGGGCCCTTCATGGCGACGAGCAGCCCGCCCTTTTTCACGTACGGCAGGCACAGCTCCGCGAGCAGATCCAGCCGGGCCACCGCGCGGGAGACCGCCGTGTCGAACTGCGCGCGCAGCTCGCCCGGCTCCTCCGCCCGCCGGTGCAGGCAGCGCAGATCCTCCAGCTCCAGCAGCTCGCCGAGCTGCGCGAGAAAGCGCACGCGCTTGTCGAGACTGTCGAGCAGCGTCATATCCAGCTCCGGCCGCAGAATCTTCAGCACCATGCCGGGAAAGCCGGCGCCGCTGCCCACGTCGATGACGCGCCCGCCGTTGAGCGGCACGAAGCCGAGCAGGGCGGCGCAGTCGAGAAAGTGCAGCCGGGCCACGTCCTCCTCGCCGCTGATGGCGGTCAGATTCATAACGCGGTTCTGCTCGGTGAGATAGTGATAGTATTGCCGGAAGCGGCGCAGGGCGGTCTCATCCGGGCGGAGGCCCAGCTCGTCCAGGCCCGCGCGCAGAAGCTCTTCAAGCATGGCGTGACCTCACAAATAAAAATCGTGTTCGCCGATGCGCACGCAGAAGGTGCGCGCGGACTCGAACCAGGTATCGTCCGCGAGAAGGGGGTTTACGAAGTATAGGCTCTCACCCACGGTGTTGAAGCCCTCGAGGCACAGGCAGGCGGCGAGCATGGCCGCCTCGTCCACCTCGCGGTGCACGCTGCCGTTGTCCGTCGGCTCAAACTGCACGGTATCGCCGCTGCGCTCGAGCACCACTTCCGTGATCGTGTCCGGGAAAAGGGGACTGCTCACCCGGTTGAGTACCACGTTGCCCACGCCGATCTGCCCGGCCAGCGGTTCCTGCCCGGCCTCGGCCTGGATGATGTGGCTGAGCCAGTACAGGTCGTCCACCCGGTAGTGCATGGGGTAGTAGTCGCCGTCGCCGCGCATGAGGCGGAAGCTGTCGGCCGTCATCTCCACGCGCAGCGGCCCCTCCTCCACGGAGAGCTCCGCGCCGAAGAGGCGGGCGGCCGCCTGCACGGGCAGCCACAGCGCCTCGTCGTAAACGAGGCAGCCGCCGGGCGTATACAAATAGCGGGCGCCGGCGCGCGCGTAGTCCTGGCCGGTCTCCCAGCGCACGTCCACCCCGGGCAGGGACAGCGTGCAGCCGCCGCCGTCCGTCGTGAGCGCGCACTCCAGACCGAACAGCTCGCACAGAAAGGCACTTGAGAGGCAGACCTCCCCCTCGTGCACGATCGCGCGCGCGGTCAGCAGCCCGTCGCAGTAGACGGGCGCCTGCGCGTACGGCGCGGGCGTCGCCGGAACGGGCGGAGAAGGGAGCGCCGCCGCTGCCGTCGGCGCGGATCCGGCGGCCTGTGCCGCGCAGGCGCACAGCGGCAGACAGAGCGCGAGCAGCGCCGCGCACAGCGCGCGCTTCACGCCTCGCTCTCGGCGCGGCAGGCCTTCAGCGCCTGGGCGAGCTGATCCGGGCAGGAGGTGTCCTTGAACCCGCAGCGCACGCCGTCCAGTCGGCGGATGACCTCGTCGACCGGCATGCCCTCCACGAGACGGGCGATGCCCTGCAGGTTGCCGCTGCAGCCGCCCATCACGCTCAGACTTTTGACGACGCCGTCCTCGGTCTCGATCTCCATGAGCTGGGAGCAGACGCCTTTGGGACGAAAGGTGTAGAACATAACGATCCTCCTCGATTTGAAACGGCCGACGATCGGAAGCCCGATCGTTCCTCTGCCGCATGAAGCACCTTGTGGTGAATGCACGGCGAAAGGCTTTTTTGATCTTCGCCGTTAGATTTTTATTATACTACAGCCGGGCGCGTTTGCACAGTCCTATTTCCGGGCCCGTCCGCATAGGATAGAACGATCGTGAGCACGATGCTCATATACCTGCTGCGGATGAGGAGGATGCACGATGCGCGTGAGCAAGCGGCTGGCGCTCCTGGGGACGGCGATCCTGCTGCTGTACCTGGGCGCGGGGGCGGGCGTCTTCAGCCGGATGGAGGCGCTGCTGCGC
>JAFUUR010000102.1 GCA_017477695.1 Oscillospiraceae bacterium
ACGCCCAGGACATCATGATGGGCGCTCCGTCCGAGGTCACGCAGGCGCAGCTCGACGAGCTGCACATCAAGGTGACGGCGACGGAGGAATAAACGCGGCGTACGCATAAACGGCGAGGCCGCCGGGCAATTGCCCGGCGGCCTCGCGGCGTCGTTCGGCTGGTCCCGCGCCGTCCGCGGCGCGGGGGAGGACGGGGGAGAGACCCGCCGCGCGCGGCGGGGTCACGCCCTCTCGATCAGATGGAACTGGCTGCAGCTGCAGTGGTCGGCCGTGCCGAGGGCGCTGTCCTCCAGGAGGCGGAGGCTGCCGTCGAGCACGCTGCCGAGCGCGAGCCTGTCGCCCAGGACGGGGCAGCGCCAGGCGCTGCCGAAGGCGTCCACCCACAGGCTGTGCACCCCCGCGTCGCAGCGGAAGCCGCGGGGGCAGAAGTGCTCCGCCCCCTCCAGGGCCTGGCCGAGCGCCTGGATGCTCGGAAAGCCATGGAGGACGCCGGCGCCGTCCAGCACGCGGATCCCGGCGCCGCCGCTGCGCTCCGCGGCGAGCTTTTCCCGCACGGCGTCGGACAGCTCCGTCCGGTACCGGCGGATCGGGATCGGGTCGGTGCGCACGCCGCAGGGCGCGAGCTCGTCTGCCATGCGCAGATAAGCGTCGTAGTCGTCGTCCGTGAGGATGGGGAAGCCCGCGCGCAGCTGCACCGACGGCGCGGCGCGGGAGAAAAGGCGGCGCTTCGCCGGGGCGCTGCGCGCGATCGCGCGCAGCTTCTCCGTGAACGCCTCCTGCGAGACGTAGGCGCGGTCAAAGCTCGCCGCGGGGAAGAGATACCGGCGCATGCCCGGCCGGTCGCAGCGCCGGACGCTGCGGCAGAGCGCGGCGTAGCGCTCCGCCGGCAGGGAGAGGTTGGTGGTGATCTGCAGGGACAGGTCGCCCCGGAAGCCGCAGGACGCGAAGCGCTCCAGCAGCTCCGGAAAGTCCGGCAGGATCGTGACCTCGCCGCCGATCAGGCCCACGTGCACGCTCTTATAGCCGCGCAGGGAGCCGATCCTCTCCAGGAGCGCCTCGCAGACGGCGGCGCGCGTCGCGGCCGATTCGCCGGCTGCGTCGCGCCGGTGCGCCTCGCGGTCGCCCTGGATGCAGAAATCGCAGGCGTAGTTGCACTGTGAGGTCACGTGCCAGCGGATGTCCAGCCGATCCGGCCGGGCGGCGGGATTTTCGATCCGGACGACGTCTTCGTTTCTCATGGGGGCCCCCTTTCCGCACCGCCGGGCGGCGGCTTGGTAAAATATAACACACCCGCCCGCCGCGCGCAAGTCCCGCGCCGCAGGCGGGCATTGCAAATCCGGCGGAAATATTATACAATCGATACGAGATCAGAAAGAACGGCCCCGGCGCGCCCGGGGCAGAGAGGCGGGGGAGCGCGTGTTTGCCAGTGTGAAAAGTCTCGGCGTGAGCGGCGTGGGCGGCTACGGCGTGGCCGTGGAGGTCAACGTCGCGGGCGGCCTGCCGGGCTTCGATATCGTCGGCCTGCCGGATACGGCCGTCAAGGAGGCGCGCGAGCGCGTGCGCGCCGCCGTCAAAAACTGCGGGTACCGCTTCCCGGTGAGCAGGCTCACCGTGAACCTCGCCCCGGCCGACCGGAAGAAGGCCGGCACCGTCTACGACCTGCCCATGCTCGTCGGCATCCTCGCCGCCTCCGGCGAGATCGCCCTGCCGGGGGAGGACTGCGCCTTCCTCGGCGAGCTCTCCCTCACGGGGCAGCTGCGGCCCGTGCCGGGCGTGCTGCCCATGGCCGTCGCCGCGGAGCGCGCGGGGCTGAAGGAGCTCTTCGTCCCGGCGGAGAACGCCGCGGAGGCCGCCTTCGCAGAGGGGCTCAGCGTCTACCCGGTGGGCGACGTGGCGCAGCTGCTGCGCCATCTCGCCGGGGAGGAGCGCATCGAGTCCGCCGCCGCGCCCGCGCTGCTCGGCTCCCTCGAGGGGCTGCCGGATTTCGCCGACGTCAAGGGGCAGGAAAATGTCCGCCGCGCGCTGGAGATCGCCGCCGCGGGCGGGCACAACATCCTCATCGTCGGCCCGCCGGGCGCGGGCAAGTCCATGATGGCCAAGCGCCTGCCCGGCATCCTGCCGGAGATGAGCCGGGACGAGTGCGTCGAGACGACGGAGATCTGGTCCGTCGCGGGCCTCACCGGGCGCGAGCGGCCCATCGTGGCGCAGCGGCCCTTCCGCGCGCCGCACCACACCGTCTCCG
>JAFUUR010000103.1 GCA_017477695.1 Oscillospiraceae bacterium
CAGCAGCGCGGCGGCGTAGACGAGGGAGACCAGACCGTTGAACACGTTCGAGAGAACAGTGAAGTATTTCAGGTTTTCCAGCCCGTGGGAGACCAGCAGGGCGTTGGGGTCGCTGCGCAGGGCGCCGATACAGAAGGCGACCAGCGTCATGACGGCGACGAAGAGATTGCTCGCGAGGGAGAGCCTGCGTTTCATAGATCCCGCCTCCGGTAAAGCTTCTGCTCCGATTATACCCGCGGCCCCGGCCTTTGTAAAGCGCGGCGCGCTTGAAAAGCGGCCGGGGCCTTGTTATAATGCTTATATCCTTTTCCATGCGCGTGCGGGGGCGTTCGGCCGCCGTGTGCGCGTGGTCGTGGCCCTGAGAGGAGGGGAGCGCGTGAAAAAGATCCTGATGATCGGCACCGGCGGGACCATCGCCTCGGAGATGACACCGGAGGGCCTCACCCCGGAGCTGACGCCGGCGCAGCTGTTGCGCTACGTGCCGGCGATCTCGGAGCTGTGCGAGGTGGCTTGCATTTCGCTTTTCAACATCGACAGCACCAACATCACGCCCGCGCACTGGGTGCGCGTCGCACAGACGCTGCGCGAGCAGTACGACCACTACGACGGCTTCGTCATCAGCCACGGGACCGACACCATGGCCTATACGGCCGCCGCCCTGTCCTATCTCGTGCAGGGTGCGGACAAGCCCATCGTGCTCACCGGGGCGCAGAAGCCCATCAACTACGACTCGACCGACTCCAAGCTCAACCTGACGGACGCCTTCCTCTGCGCCTGCTCGGAGGAGCTCGCGGGCGTGTGTATCGTGTTCAGCGGGCGCGTCATCCTGGGCACCCGCGCGCGCAAGACCTGCTCGAAGAGCTTCGCCGCCTTCTCCAGCATCAACTACCCCGACCTCGCCACCCTGCACGACCGTCGCCTGCTGTGCTACATCCGGCCGGAGCGAGGGAGCGCGCCGCGCTTTTACGAGCGGATGGACGCGAAGGTGGGCCTTGTCAAAATGGTGCCGGGGACGGATTTCGAGCTCCTGGAATTCCTGCTCGCGCGAAAGGACGCGCTGGTGATCGAGTGCTTCGGCGTGGGCGGCCTGCCCTCGTACAGCGACGACAAGCTCTTCGAGGTGGTGCGCCGCTATACCGCGCAGGGGAAGTACCTCGTCGTGACCACGCAGGTGCAGAACGAGGGCTCGGACCTGTCCGTCTACCAGGTCGGGCACCGCCTCAAGGACGACGCGCGCGTGCTCGAGGCCTACGATATGACCACCGAGGCCGCCTTTGCCAAGATCATGTGGATCCTGAGCGAGACGCGGGAGCGGGTGGCGGTCAGCCGGCTGTTCTACACGCCGGTGGCGCACGACATTTTATATAGAGGATGAACGATGGAGACAGTAGTGATCGTTGGCGGCGGGGCGTCCGGCATCATGGCCGCGCTGACTGCCGCGGAGGATAAGAACAACCGCGTGCAGCTGCTCGAGCGGCAGCAGCGCATCGGCCGCAAGCTGCTTGCCACGGGCAACGGCCGCTGCAACCTGACCAACACCGGGGCCTCGGCCGCAAACTATCACGGGGAGGACCCGGCCTTCGCCCTGCCCGCGCTCGCGCGCTTCACCCCGGAGGACGCGCTGGCCTTCTTCCACGCGCTGGGCCTGCTGACCGTCGAGGAATACGGCGGGCGGGTCTATCCGCTCTCCAACTCCGCCAACAGCGTGCTGGACGTGCTGCGCTTCGCGCTGGAGCAGGCGGGCGTCGAGCAGCGCACGGCCTGTCCCGTGCGCGCGCTGCGGCGGGAGAAGGCGGGCTTCCGCGTCGAGACGGACGAGGGCGCGCTGCACGCCGACAAGCTGATCGTCGCCTGCGGCGGCGCGGCCGGCGGCAAGCTCG
>JAFUUR010000104.1 GCA_017477695.1 Oscillospiraceae bacterium
AGCCAGTCCCGGACGTTCAGGCCCTCGCCGTAGACGGGCAGAGGCTTGTCGGACAGGGCATTGGCGATCATCAGCGGGATCAGCTTCTCCGGGAACTGGTAGGGGCCGTAGTTGTTGGAGCAGCGGCTCACCGTGACCGGCAGCCCGTAGGTGCGGTGGTAGGCCAGCGTCAGCAGATCCGCCGCAGCCTTGGAGCTGGAATAGGGCGAGCTGGTGTGCAGCGGCGTCTCCTCCGTGAAGAACAGGTCCGGCCGGTCCAGCGGCAGGTCGCCGTAGACCTCGTCGGTCGAGACCTGGTGATAGCGCCCGATGCCGAAGGTGCGGCAGGCGTCCATCAGCACGCTCGTGCCGAGGATGTTCGTCTGCAGGAACACGCTCGGGTCCTCGATGGAACGGTCCACGTGGCTCTCCGCCGCAAAGTTCACGACCACGTCGGGCTTTTCCTCTTCGAAGAGCTCGTACACGGCCATGCGGTCGCAGATATCCTCCTTCACGAAGCGGAAATTGGGCGCGTCCATCACCGGCGCGAGCGTCGAGAGGTTGCCCGCGTAGGTCAGCTTGTCGAGGCAGATCACACGGTCCTCCGGGTGCTCGCGCAGCGTGTAGAAAATGAAGTTGCTGCCGATAAAGCCGGCGCCGCCGGTCACGATGATGGTCATGGCTCTTCTCCCTCCGCAAGCTCGATGAGATAGCGGCCGTAGTCGGTCATGTGCAGCTCCTCGCCCAGTTCGCGCAGCTGCCCGCGGCTGATGAACCCGCGCCGCCAGGCGATCTCCTCGATGCAGGAGACGTAGAAGCCCTGCCGCTCCTGTACGACCTTGATGAACTCCGCCGCCGTGAGCATGCCCTCGGGCGTGCCCGTGTCGAGCCAGGCCATGCCGCGCCGCAGGAGCTGCACGCGCAGCTCGCCCATGGCGAGGTATGCGTTGTTGACGGAGGTGATCTCCAGCTCGCCGCGCGCGGAGGGCTGCACCTGCTTTGCGATCTCCACCACGCGGTTATCGTAAAAGTACAGGCCGGGCACCGCGTAGTTGGACTTGGGCTGTGCGGGCTTCTCCTCGATGGACAGCACGCGCATGTCCTTGTCGAACTCCACCACACCGAAGGCGCGCGCGTCCTTGACCGGGTAGCCGAAAATTGTCGCCCCGCGGTCGTTCGCCATGGCCTCCCAGAGCACGCGCGACAGGTCCGGGCCGTAGAACACGTTGTCCCCCAGGATGAGGCAGACCGAGTCGTCCCCGATGAAGTCCTCCCCCAGGATGAACGCGTCGGCCAGGCCGCGCGGTGTCTCCTGCACCTTGTAGCGGAACGACACGCCGAGACGACTGCCGTCGCCCAGGAGCTTCTCGTAGTTGGGGGTGTCCTCCGGGGTGGAGATCACCAGGATCTCCCGGATGCCCGCGAGCATCAGCACCGAAAGCGGATAGTAAATGAGGGGCTTATCGTAAATGGGCAGCAGCTGCTTGGAGACCGCCCGCGTCATCGGGTACAGTCTCGTCCCGCGTCCGCCGGCCAGCAATATCCCTTTCATGGCAGTGTCCTCCGTTCTCTCTGTTCAGCGCCCGGCGCCGTGCGCGCCGACCGTCTCGCGTTCTTCCTCCGTGTCCTCCTCGAGGATCACGCCCTCCGTGCTTTCCGGCTGGAAGAGGATCTTCACCGTGGCGAAGATGATGCGCATGTCCTCCAGAAAGCTGGGGTTTGCGATATACATGAGATCCATGAGCAGCTTGTCGTAGGGCGAGGTGTTGTACTTGCCGTAGACCTGCGCATAGCCCGTGAGCCCAGCCTTGGTCTGCAGCCGCAGGCGAAACTCCGGCAGCGTCTTTTCGATCTGCGCGGCGATCTCCGGCCGCTCGGGCCGCGGGCCGCAGATGCTCATATCTCCGGCGAGGATGCAAAACAGCTGCGGAAGCTCGTCCAGCCGGACCTTGCGCAGCACCCGGCCGACCGGCGTGATCCTTTCGTCCCGGTCACCGGTCGACAGGCGCGCGACGCCGTCGCTCTCCGCGTCCACCCGCATGCTGCGGAATTTTACGATGCTGAACACCTTGCCGTTCTTGGTCAGGCGGCGCTGCTTGTAAAACACGGGGCCGCCGTCGTAGGCCTTGATAGCGATGGCCGAGAGCAGAAACAGGGGCGAGGTGATCACCACCGCCACGAACGACAGGACGATATCCATCACCCGCTTGAGCAGCACGTAGTACAGCGATGGATCGTAACGCCCTGCCTTCAGGATCGGCAGGTGGAACATGTGCATGCGCTTGGCCCCGCTCATGACCAGGTCGCCCACCTGGGGGATCACGTACATCTCGATCCCATGCTCCACGCAGTATTTCAGCAGGATGTTGCGCTCGTGGCTATGTACGCCGCTGACGAAAACCGTCTCGATCCCGTCCAGCATCGACAGGTCCTCCAGGCACTCGTCGATCCCGACGGTCCGGCACACGCGGAACTCCTTCTGCATGCCGTACTTGTCGATCGTCTTCTCCATGCCGCTGGGCGTGTCGCACACGATCACGGTCTTATTTGGTCGGAAGGTGGCAAAATACCATTTGTGCGAAAGGACCGTCCCGAGGCCCGTCAGCACGAGCTGCATGAGCAGCGCGCCGAGCAGGGGCAGCGGGTTCGGCGCACGCTGCGCCAGCAGGAAGATCACGATGTACATGACCGCGTCCGCAAAGAGGGCCGCCAGCCCCTGGCTGTACACCGATTCCGAGATGCGATTGGTGGAGATGGAGAACCCGTCGTACACCCGCGCGAACAGGATATACAGCACGATGAACACGAGGATCACCGCCCAGTTGCCGCGGCGGTAATAGGGCTTGACGATGTGCGAAGCGTAGAAGCCGTACCAGCAATAGATAAAGGGGATCGTGACCAGCACGACGTTGATCGTATTGGCCAGGGACAGCACCAGATTTTTTCTGTTATCTCTCATCGAAGCACCCCTTGGTTTCAGGGTAAAGAGCGGCGGTGCGAATGGGCGCACCACCCCACTATTATCTTTGTTACTATATCATAGCTTCCGGCGAAATGCAACCGTGAGCGGCAGAAACCGAGCCGTTCCGAACGCACGCGGGCCGCGGGGCGTCCGGCGCTTATCATACGAAACCGATATGATACGCCCTTTCGGAAAGGTATTGGTCGTTTGGCCGCCGCCATGCTATCATAAATGCATGAAAACCGCTCTGGGTCCCTCCCTGTTTCTCCCGCGGCGGCACTGTCTCTGCCGCCACGCTTTTTCCTTCACTCCTTACCTCCACTCTCCCCGAGCGGCAACTGCACACGAAAGTGCGGACATTCGACAGAATGTCCGCGCTTTTTTATTGTCATCGGCACTTTCCTGTGGTAGAATATCGTGAAGTGTCATGAGGATCGATCGGGCGGCCGCTTTCGCTGTGCGATGATCCTTATCGCCGCCAGATAAGGAGTAAGCTCAAGTGGTCTTCAGTTCCGCCATATTCCTCTTCGCATTTCTGCCGGCCGTGTTCATCCTGTCCAGGCTGTGCCGGGATCTGCGCGCGCAAAACGCTCTGCTGGCCGCCGCCAGCATCGTTTTCTACGCCTTCGGCCAGCTACGCTACGTGCCGCTCTTTTTGTTGAGCGTGTGCATCAACTATCTGGCCGGGCGTCTGCTGCTCTCCGTCCGCCGCCGGAAGGCTGTGCTGGCGCTGGCGGTCGTGCTGGATCTCGGGATCCTCGCGGTCTTCAAGTATACCGACTTCGTACTGGAGAACCTCGGCCTTCTGCTGCATACGAGCATCCCCCTGCCCGGGATCCTGCTGCCCATCGGGATTTCCTTCTTTACCTTCCAGGGCATGTCCTACGTGATCGACACCTATCGCGACCCGGCAAACGGCACGCGTGATTTTCTGAAGCTCCTGCTGTACATCTCTTTTTTTCCGCAGCTCATCGCCGGGCCCATCGTGAAGTATCACGACGTGGCCGATCAGATCGACGGGCGGCGCTGTACGCTGGAGGAGACCGCGCAGGGTGTGCGCCGCTTCATCCGCGGCCTCGCGAAGAAGATCCTCGTCGCAGACACCGTCGGCTATCTCGCAGACCTCGTGTTTGGGGACTGCCTGCACGGCGTTTACGGCGCGCCGGACACGCGCGTGCTGTGGCTGGGCGTCGTCTGCTACACGCTGCAGATCTACTATGATTTCAGCGGCTACAGCGACATGGCCATCGGCCTGGGGCACATGTTCGGCTTCCGCTTCCGGGAGAACTTCCTGTTCCCCTACGGGGCCGCCTCCATCCGGGATTTCTGGCGCCGGTGGCACGTCTCCCTGTCCTCGTGGTTCAAGGAGTACCTGTACATCCCTCTCGGCGGCAACCGCCGGGGAAAAGCGCGCACCGCGCTGCACAAGCTGCTGGTCTTCCTGTGCACGGGCATCTGGCACGGTGCGAACTGGACCTTCGTCCTCTGGGGCCTGGGGCACGGGCTGCTCGCCAGCCTTGAGGACTGGGGTGTGATCCCCGCGGAGAAGCTGCGCAAAAGCGGCGCCGGGCGCCTCGTCTGCCGCCTGTATACGCTGCTTGCGGTCGCGCTCCTGTTCGCCGTCTTTCGGGCGGACAGCCTCCGCGACGCGGCGGCGCTGTTTTCTGCTCTCTTTTCACCGCGCGTCACCACGGCGGGAAGCCTGCTCCTCGCGCGCTTCTGCACGCCGGCTTTCCTGCTCGTGTTCGTGCTGGCGGTCCTGCTGGCCGGGGATCTCGTTCCCCGTCTGCGGGCACGGCTCTGGCCCGCGGGCTTTGAAGCCGCTCGCCCCGCCTGGCAGGTCTGCGCGTCGCTCGGCTCGCTGCTGCTGCTGATCCTGTCCGTTCTCTGCCTTGCGAAGGGCGGCTTCCACCCATTCATCTACTTCCAGTTCTGACGCCATGAAGAAAACGCTTGCAATCATAACGGTCGCGCTCTTCCTGCTCGTGTGTCTGATCCCGAGCCTCGGGATGCTCGTCCTGGGGGAGAGCGGCCCCGCCGCGAACGAGATCCTCGCCGCAGCGCCGAAGCTCACCACGCGAAGCGGCGACTTCAACGCCGAGGTTTTGTCCGATACGGCGGCGTATATCGCCGACCGTTTCGCCCTGCGGCAGGAGCTCGTCACCGCCTGGTCGCGTCTCAACGCCGGGCTGCTGCGCAGCTCCGCGGAGGAGCAGGTCGTGCTTGGCCGGGAGGGCTGGCTGTATTACAGCAGCACGCTCGACGACTACACGGGTCAGGCACTCTCCGATGCGCAGCTGCGCCGGATCGCACAAAACCTCGCCGCCATCCAGGCCTACGTCGAAGCGCGCGGCGCGCGCTTCCTGTTCACCGTTGCCCCCAACAAGAACAGCCTTTACCCGCAATACATGCCCGCGCGCTTCGAGGCGCGGCACGAGACCTCGAACGTTG
>JAFUUR010000105.1 GCA_017477695.1 Oscillospiraceae bacterium
AGGGCGTGCCCGTCGCGGTCATCGACGCCGGCGGCACCAATTACCGCCGCGCGCTCGTCACCTTTGAAGGCGGCGCCTACCGCGTGGAGGCGCTGCGCAAATGGAGGATGCCCGGAGCGGATCAGCCTGCTACCTGGGAGGAATTCATCCGTTTCGCGGCGGACAGTCTGATGGATATCATCGACCGGACGGACAGGATCGGCTTCTGCTTCTCCTACTCGGCGGACATCACGCCCGAAATGGACGGCCGCGTGATCGAGATCGACAAGGAAGTCGTCGTCGAGGGCTCCTCCGGGCAGCTCGTGGGCGCCTCGCTCAATGCGGAGCTTGCGCGCCGCGGGATCTCCGGAAAGAAGATCGTCATCCTCAACGACACGGTCGCCGTTCTGCTCGGCGGCTCAGCGGTCCTGGACCGCGCCGCGTACGACGGGTTCATCGGTCAGGTCAGCGGGACGGGGAGCAACACCTGCTGCTCGCTGCCGGCCGGCCGGATCGGCAAGCTGCACACGGCGGACGGGCGGAGCATGATCGTGAACCTCGAGTCCGGCATGTACGACGGGCTGCCGAAGGGCAGCTTCGACCGGCGGCTTGACGAGGAAAGTCACCAGCCCGGGATGAAGGCGTTCGAAAAAATGTCCGCCGGCGTGTACCTTGGCGAGCTCTGTCATCTGATGCTGCAGGCTGCCGCCGACGAGGGACTGCTTTCCGCGGAGGCCGCGGAGAAGGTCAGGGGCCTGAAACGGATCGACTCTGCCGTGATCGACGCCTGGGCCTGCGGCGAGAACCTCGACGAGGTGTGCGCGGGTCCGGAGGACGAGGCTTTCGTCCGCACGATCTGCGCCTCGGTGTTCGAGCGCTCCGCGCGCTGCATGTGCACCAACCTCGCAGCCATCCTGCTGCTGACCGGCGAGGGGAAGGACCCGGCGCGGCCGGCCTGCGTCTGCGCGGAGGGCTCGCTCGTGCAGAAGGGGCGCGTATACCGCCCCGCGCTGGAGCGCCTGTTGGACGAGCAGGTGCGCGGCCGCCTGGGCCGCCACGTGGTGCTGCGTGTCGGCCAGGAGACGACGCTGCCCGGCTCCGCCGCGGCGGCACTGCTGAATACATAAGGCGTCAAATAAAGGATAAAACCGCCTCTGCGGGCTGCAGCCGCAGAGGCGATTTTCATTTGTTTTTGTCGTTCGGCCGAAAAAGCAGCGCAGCCAGCAGACCGAAGACCATTGCCGCGCAGACGCCGCCCGCCGCCGCGGTAAAGCCGCCGGTGAACACGCCGATCAGCCCCTGCTCGCCTACGGCCTTCCGCACGCCCTTTGCAAGGGCGTTGCCGAACCCGGTCAGCGGGACGGAGGCGCCGGCCCCGGCCCAGTCGACGAGCGGCTGGTAGAGCCCGAGCGCGCCGAGCAGCACGCCTGCGACCACGTAGGCGGTCAGGATGCGGGCGGGCGTGAGGCGCGTATAGTCGATCAGCAGCTGGCCCGCCGCGCAGAAAAGTCCGCCCACGGCGAAGGCCTTCAGATAGGGCAGCAACACTTCCACGGTTTCACGCCTCCTTTTCGATGACGAGGGCGTGGCAGATGCCGGGGATGCTGCTGCCCTGCTGGGCGCTCGTCGCGGACAGCAGCGCGCCCGTTGCGGAGAAGAGCACCCGGCGCCACACGCCGCTCTGCATGGCGGGCAGGATATGGCTGCACAGCACCGCCGCACAGCAGCCGCAGCCGGAGCCGCCGGCGTTCGCGTCCTGCCGTTTGGCGTCGTAGATGAGCACGCCGCAGTCCATATAGCGGTCTCCAAGTACCGTGCCTTCCGCGCGGAACAGCTCCTCCAGCAGGTCGTGGCCGAGAGCGCCGAGATCCCCGGTGAAGATGGCGTCGTAATCCGCGGGACTTCGCCCGGTGTCGGCAAAATGCGCGCGCAGCGTGTCGTAGGCCGCGGGAGCCATTGCGCTGCCCATGCTGTTGGCGTCGGTGATCCCGGCGTCCACGATCCGACCGGTCGTGACGTGCGTCACGCGCAGACCGCGGCCGGAGGCGTCCAGAATGACGGCGCCCGCGCCGGTGACGGTCCACTGCGCGGTGGGCGGGCGCTGCCCGCCGTATTCCAGCGGAAAGCGGTACTGCCGCTCCGCCGAGCAGAAGTGCGAGCCCGTGGCGGCGCAGACCGTCTCGGCAAAGCCGCCGTCGATCAGCATGGCGCCCAGGGAGAGCGCCTCGGCCATGGTGGAGCAGGCGCCGTAGAGCCCGAGATACGGCGCGGCGCTGTCCTTCAGGGCAAAGGCGGAGCTTACGCACTGGTTGAGCAGATCCCCGGCCAGTACGTAATCAAGTCCGGCAGGGGCGAGCCCGGCTTTGCCGCAGGCGAGGGCGAAGCAATCGCGGATCATGCGGCTCTCTGCCTGCTCCCAGGTCTGCTCGCCGAAGTACGAATCGTCGGAGATGCGGTCGAAGCCGGCGCGCAACGGGCCATCGCCCTCTTTTTTTCCGCCGACGCACGCGTAGGCGCGGATGTGAGGCGCGTTTTCCAGGCGAACGGTCTGCGCGCCGAGTCGTTTCAACATACGGATCGGCTCCTTTTCGTTTTTGCTTTAGCTTTCCCGCCGAAGACAAAAATAACCGCCGCAAGCCCGATGGTCTGCGGCGGTCGTTCGGAGCGGGCGGTTCGCTCAACCGATCTTGAGCTCCTCCCAGAGAGTGTTGACGTAGTCCAGCGTTTCGCTGTCGAGATTGCGATAGGCGTAGGCGTTGAAGAGCTTGCTGAAATCGTCGATGCCGGGGTAGAGGATCTCCATGGCTTCCTCGCCCAGCTCTTCGGCGTAGTCTTCACTCTCGTAGACGAGAGAGTTGGGGGAGGCGTAGTAGATATACTCCGCGTTGGCGATAGCGGGCTCCTCGGAGAGCATGTAGTTGATGAAGATCTCCGCGAGCTCCTTGTTCTGTGCGGAGGCGGGGATGCACATGGCGTCCACGAAATAGTTGGTGCGCTCAGGGTAGTAGAACTGCAGGTCGACGTTATCCGCCTGGGCGTCGAGCATGGTGAAGTAATCGCCCGCGTAATAGGCGCCGATGGAGGCCTCGCCGGATTCCATCATGTTGTAGATCTCGTCCATGACGTAGCTCTTCACCAGCGGCGCCTGCGTCTTGAGCTCCGCCAGCGCAGCGTCCCAGCTCGCGCGGGAAGTGTCGTTCACGTCCAGACCCAGCTTGTACTGCGCGGTGGCGAAGGCGTCGCGGGAATTGTTGAACTGCAGGATATCCCCGGCATACTTGGCGTTCCATAGCAGATCCCAGTCGCCGACGTCGGCCGCGTCGACGGTGTTGGCGTTATAAATGATGCCGACCACGCCGTAGGTGTAGGGCACGGTATAGGTATCGTCCGGATCGTAGAACAGACCGCGGAAGCTCTCGTCGATATACTCGTAGTTGGGGATGTTGTCAAAGTTCAGCGGCTGGAGCATATCCTCGGCGATCATGCGCGCGATCATGTAGTCGGAGGGGATGATCACATCGTAGCTGACGGCGCCGCTGGCGATCTTGCTGTACATGTCCTCGTTGCTGGCGTAGGTGTCGTAGTTGACCTTCAGCTTCTGGCCGTAGGTGGCCTCGTACCAGGTCTCGAATTCACGGATGGTGTCAAAGGAATCCTCCGAACCGTCGGAGATGTATTCGCCCCAGTTGTAGACGTTGAGCGTCAGCGTCTTGGAGGAGCCGCAGCCGCTGAGCAGCAGCGCGCAGAGGATCGCGGCGGCGACGAGCAGAGAAACGGTTTTTTTCATGTGGATAAGACCTCCTTGGTTTTGGATCTCTTTTGTTTGGCTTGCTTGATGGTCTCGGCCCCGTCGCTGTCAGAGAGGTTGGAGATGAGCAGCAGGGCAAGGATCACGAAGAAAATGATGGTCGCCAGGGCGTACATCTTGGGCGTGACCGTCTTTTTGGTCATGTTGTAGATGCGGATGGGCAGCGTCTGGAAGCCGTTGCCGGCGGTGAAGTAGCTGATGACGAAATCGTCGAGCGACAGGGTGAAGGCCATGATGAGGCCTGTGATGACGCCCGGCAGGATCTCGGGGATCACGACCTTGTAGAAGGCGCGCAGCGGCGTGCAGCCGAGATCCATCGCCGCCTCCGGCAGCGAACGGTCCATTTGCTGCAGCTTGGGCAGCACCTGGAGGATCACGTAGGGCAGGCAGAAGGTCACGTGGGCGATCAGCATCGTCCAGAAGCTCAGGCTGGTCGCGGCGCCGAAAATGCGCCCCACGAAGACGAACATCAGCATCAGCGAGATACCGGTGATGATGTCGGGGTTGATCATGGGGATGTTGGTGACGGAGTCCATCACCGCGCGCAGATAGCGGCTGCGCAGCTTGTCCATGCCGACGGCTGCGGCCGTGCCCATCACGGTGGAGATCAGCGCGGCGCTGACCGCGAGCACCAGCGTGTTTCGCACCGCACCGAGCGTCTCGGAATCGCGGAACAGCTCCCGGTACCAGTAGAGCGAGAAATGGGAAAAGACGGACAGGCTCTTGGCGGAGTTGAAGGAGAAGACGAGCAGGATGGCGATCGGCGCGAAAAGGAAGATGAGGATGAGCGCGGTGTAGATCTTGGATACCGGTTTCATGCTGCTCCCTCCTTTACACCGCGGCGCGGCGGTTGGCGCCGCGCTGCATGAACGCCATGCAGATCAGCAGGATGACCATGAGGATGAAAGCGATGGCCGCCGCAAAATGCAGGTTGTTGGCCACGTACTGTCCCTCGATCGCGTCGCCGATCAGATAGAACTTGCCGTTGCCGAGCTTCTGCGAGATGTAGAAGGTACTGATCGAAGGGATCAGCACCATGGTGATGCCGGAGAACACGCCGGGCAGGCTCAGCGGCCAGATCACGCGGCGCAGCACGCCGAAGCCGTTGCAGCCGAGGTCGCGCGCGGCCTCGATCAGCTTCTCGTCCATCTTGGCCATGACCGAATAGATCGGCAGGATCATATACGGAAAATAGTCGTACACCATGCCGACCACGACGGCGGACTCCGTCCCGATGATGTGGACCGGGCCGAGGCCGATCAGGCGCAGCAGGCCGTTGAGGATGCCGGTATCCTGCAGGATGGTCATCCACGCGTAGGTGCGGATCAGAAAGTTCATCCACATGGGGATCATGATGAGCGTGATCATGATCTTCTGCGTGCGCGCCGGGGCCTTGGAGATGATGTAGGCGGCGGGATAGCCCATGATGAGGCAGATCACCGTCGAGATCACGGCCAGCTTCAGCGAGCGCACGAAGATCAGCAGGTAAGTGCGCACCTCGCGCGTCCCGGCCTCGTCGGTCACGGTGGAGGTCGCCGTGAAGAAGCGGCGCACGTTGTCCAGCGTGAAGTGGAAGCTGTTGTCCGTGGAGGCGTAGTAGGCGATGAAGATCAGCGGTACTACGATGAACAGCACGGCCCAGACCGAATATGGGGCGAGGGCCATCCGCTGGGCGATGCTGCGCGGGGCGGCGGCGTTCTTACTCCTCATGCGCCACCTCGGCTTCCTCCAGAACCTCTTCCATGGTCTCCTCCTCCAGAACGCCGATCTCGTCCATCTCCATGGAGAAGGACGAATAGTCGCCGAACATGCCCGAATACTCGGACTTGGGCATAATATGGATGGCGTCGGGCTCGATGCTGAGGCCGATGTGCTCGTCCACGTCGACGAAATCCGTCGTCTGGATCATCCACTTGAAGCCGTCGATGTCCACGATGATCTCGTAGTGCACGCCGAGGAAGGTCACCGAGGTGACGACGCCGCGCAGCATGCCCTTTTCCTCCGGAACGATGTCCACGTCCTCCGGACGAACGACCACGTCCACAGGCTGGCGCTTTTCAAAGCCCGCGTCCACACAGTCGAACACGTGCCCGGAGAAGCTGACCCTGCGGTCCGCCAGCATGACGCCGTCGAGGATATTGCTCTCGCCGATGAAGTCCGCCACGAAGGCGTTCGTCGGCTCGTTGTAGATGTCGATGGGGGTGCCGATCTGCTGGATGCGGCCCTCGGACATGACGACCACGGTGTCGGACATGGAGAGCGCCTCCTCCTGGTCGTGCGTGACGAACACGAAGGTGATGCCCGTGGCCTTCTGGATCTTTTTCAGCTCGGACTGCATGTCCTTGCGCAGCTTCAGATCCAGTGCGGCAAGCGGCTCGTCCAGCAGCAGCACGCGCGGGCTGCTGACCAGCGCGCGGGCGATCGCCACGCGCTGCTGCTGGCCGCCGGAGAGGCTGGTCACGCTGCGCTTTTCAAACCCCGTGAGGGCTACCAGCGCCAGCATCTCGTTGACCTTTGCCTCGATCTCGGCCTTGGGCACGCGCTTTTCCCGCAGCGGGAAGGCCACGTTCTCAAACACGTTCAGATGGGGGAAGAGGGCGTAGCGCTGGAAGACGGTGTTCACGTTGCGCTTATAAGGCGGCACGCCGTTGATGTTTTCCCCCAGGAAGATGATATCGCCCTTGTCGGCGGTCTCGAACCCGGCGATCAGGCGCAGCGTCGTAGTCTTGCCGCAGCCGGACGGCCCGAGCAGCGTGAGGAATTCGTTGTCGTAGATATCCAGATTGATATCGTCCAACACCACCTGCCCGTCAAAGGATTTGGTGATGTTGCGCAGCTCGATGATCTTCTTCATAGTTTTGACCTCCGGGACGAAAAAATGACGTATGCAAAAGCATACGTCACCTGGAAATCTATGGAACAGGAACCACGTCACGACGTGGATACAGCTTTCCCAATGGGTTTAGAGTCTATATAGCAAAGATTACTTTTACTACTCTTATTGACCATTTCACAAGTTCGTATGCATTTAAGCACTGGTTTATAGTAACCAACTAGTAAAACTTGAGCTTTTAACTCAATCAATAAGGCAACAGAAGTTGCCACCGCACCTGCGGTTTATCGGCATTCGACCCGGCTGTCCGTGTGGCCTTGGCCGCTCGGAGAGCGGCGGTCGCATCTTGCTTCGGATAAACTCTATCCAATTGAGACGACTTATTTTAACAGTATTCTCCTGCACTGTCAAGAGAAGAAAGCGCCTCCCGCCGTTTTTCTTCCCCGTCGTAATATACGTCCCAGAGCGTGAGCCCGTGCGCGGGCGCCGTGGGGCCCGCGAGCGCGCGGTCACGGCTTTCGAGAAGCCGGGGCATGCTCTGCGCGTCGCGCGTGCCGCCGCCGACCTCGAGCAGGGTGCCGGTCAGGATGCGCACCATGTTGTACAGAAAACCGTCGCCCGTGAAGATCAGCCGGAGCTCCTCGCCTTCCCGGGCGATCTGCACCTGCGAAAGTTCCCGTACGGGAGACTTTTTCATGCGCTTTGCGGAGCAGAATGCGGAGAAATCGTGCCGCCCGGTCAGAAGAGACGCGGCGGCGCGCATCGCATCGAGATCCAGCTCGTTGGGAAGCTGCAGCATGCAGCGCCGGCGAAAGACGTTGGGCGCGTCGCTGTTCCAGATCCGGTAGACGTATGTCTTGCCCGTGCAGCTCAGCCTGGCGTGAAAGCGCGGCGGCGCGGGCGTGAGCGACAGCGCGCCGATATCCGCAGGCAGCAGAGCGCGCAGCGATGCGAGCAGCTCCCCGCACGACAGCGCCGTTTCCGCCCGGAAGGAACAGACCTGCCTGCGCGCGTGCACGCCCGCGTCGGTCCGCCCGCTGGCGGCCAGCTCCACCGGCTGCCCGAGAAGGCGCGAGAGGATAACCTCCATCCGCGCCTGAATGGTATTGTCCGTGTTGCCCTGCTTCTGCCAGCCGCGGTAGCGGCTGCCCTCGTAGCAGAGCACGAGCTGATAGTTCTGCATGGCCGTACCTCCCGGACCCGATTTTACCCCACCGTGCGCCGCTTTGCAAGCGCACCGCGGGCAAAGGACGCCGCAGATTGTGAAAGTTATACATTTTATGACCAAAAGCGACCGAAACGGCCCTTGATTTCCGTCAGTTTGTTCGTTGCTGAACAGGCGGAAAAATGATAGAATACAAAACTGGATCAGAAGTTTTTCAGGCAAGAAAGGTGGATATATATGTTTATCGATTCCTTTTTCAACCGTTTTATCCTTCCGGAGGATCTGAGGGAGTCCCTCTCCAAGAGCACCTGGCGCTGCTATCCCGAGACGAAGGAGCAGCTGCTGGAGCTCTGCTACGGGCCGACGCACAGCTCCCGCTATGACGTGAGCTATTCCATCCCCGGCAAGGGCATCGTCAAGGAGGCAGAGGTCGTCCGCTGCAAGAACGGCCCGGTGGTCAATTTCATGGAGGACTATATGCGCCGCCGCGATCCGGACTGCATGCGCATCGGCGACGATCTGCCCACCGACAAGCCCCGCTTCAAGGACGTGTATGGGTACGAATTCTCCAAGCTGCGCGCGGAGACCATGCAGTGGTTCGAGACGCAGGGCGTCATCATGCTGCCCTTCCACGCGGGCGGCAAGTACTACGGGTACGACTCGCTCATGATCTGCCCGGCCAACGCGGCTTTCTTTGCACTGTCGCTGGCAAACATGCAGGGCTTCGTGAGCATCCACGAGGTGCAGCCCGGCTTCAAGCCGCGCGCCATCATCTACGTGGCGCCGCCCTTCCGCATGACCCACTTCGAGGGCAAGCAGGTCGTGGTGCACCAGCGCAGCGAGGATCTGCACGAGGTCTTTTCGTATAACCTCTATCCCGGCCCCTCCGCCAAAAAGGGCGTGTTCTCCATGCTGCTGGACATCGGCGAGCACGAGGGCTGGGTGACCAACCACGCCTCCGCGGCGCTGCTCGAGTCGCCTTATGAGAACGAGGTCGTGTTCATGCATGAGGGCGCCTCCGGCGGCGGCAAGAGCGAGATGCTCGAGGAGATGCACAAGGAGGACGGGAAGATCCTCCTCGGCACGCACCTGATCAGCGGCGAGGATTATTACCTGACCATCCGCGAGACCTGTAAGATCTATCCCATCGCCGACGATATGATCATGAGCCACAAGGATTTCCAGAACGATTCCGGCCATCTCGTCATCGCCGACGCGGAGGACGGCTGG
This sequence comes from Oscillospiraceae bacterium, assembly GCA_017477695.1. Taxonomy (GTDB): domain Bacteria; phylum Bacillota; class Clostridia; order Oscillospirales; family Oscillospiraceae; genus Limivicinus. Next base: position 9,016 of record JAFUUR010000105.1, read on the forward strand.
TTCCTGCGTATGGACGGGGACAACTACTACGGCAACAGCCCCATGTACGAGCGCATCAGCATCCACCCGCCCGAGCCGCTGGAGTTCTTCAACATGGACGGCACGCCCGGCGCCACCTGCCTGATCTGGGAGCACGTGATCGAATCCACGGGCAAGCCCTGCACCAACCCGCGCGTGATCATCCCGCGCGATATGATCGAGAACATCATCCCCGGCAACCAGCCGCAGGAAGTCAATGTGCGCTCCTTCGGCGTGCGCATGCCGCCGAGCACCTTCATGGAGCCGAACTACGGCGTCATGGGCATGGTGCAGTTCGTGCCTATCTCCATCGCGTGGCTGTGGCGCCTCATCTCGCCGCGCGGCTTCAAGAACCCCTCCATCGCCGACGCGAACGCCGGCAGCGGTCTGAAGGCGGAGGGCGTCGGCTCCTACTGGCCGTTCTGCACGGGCAAGAAGGTCACGCAGGCAAACCTCCTGCTGCGCCAGATGCTGGCCACGCCCAACACCCTCAACATCCTGATCCCCAACCAGCACATCGGGGCCTACCGTGTGGGCTTCATGGGCGAGTGGCTGACGCGCGAATACCTCGCCCGCCACAACGGCACCGTGCGCATGAAGCATCTGGTCCCCGCCCGCTGCCCGCTGTTCGGCTATTCGCTCGACGAAATGAAGATCGACGGGCAGTACGTGCGCCGCACCTTCCTGCGGCCGGAGCTGCAGTCGAAGCTGGGCTTCGAGGGCTACGACGCGGGCGTGAAGATCCTGACCGATTTCATGAAGGATCAGCTCATGGACTTCATTACCGACGAGCTCGATCCCATCGGGCGGCAGATCATCGACCTCTGCCTGCACGACGCCAAGCTCGAGGACTATCTGGCCGTCACGCCGCTGAAGAACATCAAGTGACGGTTCCCCGAAAGGGCCGCGCCCACGCGCGGCCTTTTCGCGCTTTCACACGCGCGTGAAAGAATTCGGGCTTGTGCGAATAAGCTGTTGATGGTATCTTAATAACGGGCTGCGCTCCGTACGGCGGGGCGCGCGGTTTTCCAATAACGAACGGGGAGCGGACAGGATATGAAGATCGTAGTATTGGGCGGCGGCATCAGCACGGAGCGGCACGTGGCGCTCGTCACGGCGACCTCTGTGTGCAGGGCGCTGCGCAGTCTCGGCCATCAGGCCGTATTCGTGGATATGTTTTTGGGCCTCGAGGATCATGAGGGACCGCTGGAAGCGGTCTTTGACGCGCCCGACGGGCTGTGCGGCAAGGTCGCCATCGAAAAGCAGGCGCCGGATCTCGCCGCGGTCATTGCCTCTCGGAAGATGAAGAGCCCGAGCAGGCTGGGGAAAAACGTGCTGGAGGTCTGCGCGCTGGCGGACTGCGTGTTCCTCGGGCTGCACGGCGCGGACGGGGAGGACGGCAAGATCCAGGCGACGCTGGATCTGCTGGGCGTGCCCTATACCGGCTCAGGCCCGCTGGGCAGCGCTATGGCCATGGACAAGGCCGTGGCCAAGCGGATCATGGAGAGCGCGGGCGTGCGCACGCCTGCGTGGCGCGAGCTCAACTACGCCGCGGAAGATATCCCCGCATTGGCGGAGACGCTGCCCGTGCCCTGCGCGGTGAAGGTGGTGGACGGCGGCTCGTCCATCGGCGTCGCCCTGCCGGAGACGCGCGGGGAACTGCGCACGGCGCTGCACGAGCTGCTGCGTTACGGCAGCCGTATCCTCGTGGAGGAGAAGATCCGCGGGCGTGAGCTTACGGTCCCCGTGCTGGACGGCCGGGCGCTCAGCCCCATCGAGATCGTCCCGCCGGAGGGCACGAGCTTTGATTACGTGGCCAAGTATCAGAGCGGCGCGGAGGGCGCGCAGGAGATCTGCCCGGCGCGCATCACCGAGCAGGAGCGGCAGTTGTTGGGCGACGCCGCCGTGCGCCTGCACGAGGCGCTGGGGCTCGCCGTGTATTCGCGGACGGATTTCATCCTCGACGCCGAGGGCCGGGCCTGGTGCCTGGAGGTCAACACCCTGCCGGGGATGACGCCGAACAGTCTCATCCCGCGCGCGGCAGCCGTGGAGGGCATGAGCTACGCGCAGCTTTGCGAAAAGATCGTGCAGCTTTCTCTGGAGAAATACAGAGACTGATCGGTTGTTAACAATTTCTTGATGTTTTGCTGTGCGGATATGGTACAATAGCGGCAAGATCCGG
>JAFUUR010000106.1 GCA_017477695.1 Oscillospiraceae bacterium
ATCCTCCTAAATTAGTAGAAATGATAGTGTTTGCTTTTTTAAAACTTACCAAAGGAAACACCCGTGCGACTGTTCACAAGGGATTCCTGCAAATTTTTGGGCAGCTCGACGAAGTGACTGGGCTCCATGCTGTACGTCGCCCGGCCCTGGGTCTTGCTGCGCAGATCCGTCGCGTAGCCGAACATCGTCGACAGCGGCACGTTGCTCTCAACGATCGCCGCGCCGTTGCGGATATCCGAGCCGAGGATCTGCCCGCGCCTTGCGTTGATATCGCCCATCACGTCGCCCATGTATTCCTCGGGCGCGGTCACGACGACCTTCATGATGGGTTCGAGCAAGGTAGGTTCCGCCTTCTGGCACGCCTCCTTGAACGCCATGCTTCCGCAGATCTTGAACGCCAGTTCCGAAGAGTCGACCTCGTGGAAGGAGCCGTCCAGCAGGGTCGCCTTCACGTCGACCACCTGGTACCCCGCGAGGACGCCGGAGAGCATGGCTCCCTGGATGCCCTGATCGACGCAGGGGATGAACTCCTTGGGGATCGCGCCGCCCGTTACCTTACTCACGAACTCGTAACCCTTGCCGGGCTCGTTGGGCTCGATCATAAGCTTCACGTGGGCGAATTGGCCCTTACCGCCTGTCTGCCGTGCATAGCGGGTGTCAACCGTTGCGGACTTCCTCACGGTCTCCTTATACGAGACCTGGGGTTTGCCAACGTTGGCCTCCACCTTGAATTCACGCAGCAGCCTGTCCACGATGATCTCCAGATGCAGCTCGCCCATGCCGGCAATGATCGTCTGACCCGTCTCTTCGTCCGTATAGGTCTTAAAGGTGGGGTCTTCCTCCGCCAGCTTCTGCAGGGCGATCGCCATCTTCTCCTGGCCCGCCTTCGTCTTGGGCTCGATGGCCACGCGGATGACGGGATCCGGGAATTCCATGGATTCAAGGACTATGGGGTGCTTCTCATCACAGAGAGTGTCGCCGGTGGTGGTGTTCTTCAGCCCCACCGCCGCCGCGATATCGCCGGACCAGACCTGTTCGATATCTTCTCTGTGGTTGGCGTGCATCTGCAGGATACGGCCGATGCGCTCGCGCTGGCCCTTCGTCGTGTTCATCACCGTCTTCCCGGTCTCCAGCGTGCCCGAATAGACACGGAAGAAGCCCAGCTTGCCCACGTAGGGGTCGGTCATGATCTTGAAGGCCAGAGCCGAGAAGGGCGCTGCGTCGTCCGCCTCGCGCGTCTCGATCGCGTCGGTCTTCGGATTGGTGCCCTCCACGGCCGGAACGTCCAGCGGAGAAGGCATATAATCCACGATCGCATCCAAAAGCTTCTGTACGCCTTTGTTTTTGTAGGAAGTGCCGCAGGTGACGGGGACCATTTTGACCTCGACCGTGGCCCTCCTGATCGCCGCGCGGACTTTGTCCGCCGGCACGTCTTCGCCTTCGAGATAGCGCTCCATGATCTCTTCGTCGAAGTCGGAGACGGCTTCCAAGAGCTTATCACGATACTCCCGGGCCAGATCAAGCATATCCTCGGGGATCTCCTCGGTACGCATGTCCTTGCCAAGGTCGTCGTAATAGATGCGCGCATTCATATCCACAAGGTCGATAATACCTTTGAACGCATCCTCGCTGCCGATCGGCAGTTGGATGGGGACGGCGTTGCACTTGAGTCTGTCGTGCACCATATCCAACACGTGGAAGAAGTCGGCCCCCGTGATGTCCATCTTGTTGACGTAGATCATGCGGGGCACGTTGTAGTGATCCGCCTGACGCCACACAGTCTCGGACTGAGGCTCGACGCCGCCCTTGGCACAGAGGACCGTCACGCATCCGTCGAGCACGCGCAGAGAGCGCTCGACCTCAACGGTAAAGTCCACGTGGCCCGGAGTGTCGATGATGTTGATGCGGGTATCACGCCAAAAGCAGGTGGTGGCGGCGGAGGTGATGGTGATGCCTCTCTCCTGCTCCTGCTCCATCCAGTCCATGGTCGCGGTCCCCTCGTGGGTCTCACCGAGCTTGTAGTTGACGCCTGTATAGAACAGGATCCTTTCCGTGGTCGTGGTCTTGCCGGCGTCGATATGGGCCATGATGCCGATATTTCTCGTTTTTTCAAGTGAATATTTTCTGGGCATGGGAAACTCCTGGAATTCAGATCACCATCTGAAGTGCGCAAAAGCCTTGTTGGCCTCTGCGTTCTTGTGCATATCCTCGCGCTTCTTCACGGAGGCGCCGAGGTTGTTGCATGCGTCCATGATCTCGCCTGCGAGGCGCTCTTTCATGGTCTTTTCACTGCGCTTGCGGGAGTAGTCCACCAGCCAGCGCAGAGCCAGCGTCTGACGGCGGGCGGGCCGGACCTCGATGGGGACCTGATAGGTCGCACCACCGACACGGCGGGCCTTGACCTCCAGCGCGGGCATGATGTTGTTCATGGCTTCGGTGAATGCATCAAGGGGCTCCTTGCCGGTCTTCTCCTTGATGATCTCAAAAGCGTCGTAGACGACCTTCTGAGCAACACCCTTTTTGCCGTCGAGCATAACGCCATTGATGAGCTTGGTCACCAGAACGCTGTTATACACAGGATCGGGCAAAATTTCTCTTTTGGGAACATTACCTCTTCTGGGCACGTTGCTTCCCTCCTTCATTAAAAAATGGAATCACAGGTACTCGAACGGACAGACACGCGGGCCTGCCGCGTCCGTTGCGCCCCGAGGTCTATCTCTATCAGATAAACGACAGGGCAAAATGCCGCTTTGTCGGAATTACTTCTTCTTTGCAGCTTTGGGTCTCTTCGCGCCGTACTTGGAACGAGCCTGCATACGGCCGCTGACGCCCTGGGCATCCAGAGTGCCGCGGATGATGTGGTAACGGACGCCAGGCAGATCCTTGACACGGCCGCCGCGAATCATGACCACGGAGTGCTCCTGCAGGTTGTGCCCGATACCGGGGATGTATGCGGTGACTTCGTAACCGTTGGTCAGACGGACACGTGCGATCTTACGCAGAGCGGAGTTGGGCTTCTTCGGCGTCGAGGTACGCACTGCCGTGCACACGCCGCGCTTCTGGGGGGAGCTCAGATTGGTCTCCTTGTTCTTCAGGGTGTTCAGACCCTTCTGCATGGCGGGAGACGTGGACTTGTAGGTGACCTTCTCTCTGCCTTTTCTCACGAGCTGGTTAAAAGTTGGCATTGTTTTCCTCCTTTCTTCAAGAGTGATTATGGTCAAAAAGCCGCGGAGTACGGGGCTTTTTGCCTGCTTTGCAGGCTTCGTGCGCAAACGGGGCGCATTTATGCCACGCAACTGTGAATTGTAGCATAATACACAAATTAAGTCAAGAATTTTTGTGAAATAAAATTAGCTCTGTTCACGGGGGCCCGCGGAAGATTTTGCGCCGCCGAGCCCGTTTTTGCTTGCCTGCGTCACCGCCTTCTGCTATAATGATTATCTAATGGCGAAAGCCAAACGGCTTTCGCCGCGCTGTTTTGCCGGACAGGCGCCGCAGCGATCTCCCGCGCGTATAAGCGCCGCCCGCGGCGCATAGAGAATAGCAAACGAACGACAAGGAGCGTATCCCATGACTATTCGAGCTGTACTGGCCATCGCGCTGTGCAAGGCCCTGCGTCTGTTTTCCCGGCTCGTGCACCGCGGCGGCACCGCCATGCCCGGCCGCTTTGCCCTGCGCGTCTGCCCGGATCTGCTGGCGATCCTGGCGAGGAACGTCAAGTCCGTCGCCATCACCGGCACCAACGGAAAGACCACTAGCTCGCGCATGATCGAGGAGGCCTTCGCCGGGCAGGGGCTGCGCTATTTCGCCAACCGCTCCGGCGCGAACCTCATCAGCGGCGTCACGACCGAATTCGTCATGAACTGCACGCTGTTCGGCCGGATGAAAAAGGAATACGCGGTGATAGAGTGCGACGAGGCGGCGGCCCGCACGGTCTTCGGTCAGCTCCGCCCGCAGGTGATCGTGGTGACGAACCTGTTCCGTGACCAGCTCGACCGCTACGGCGAGGTGACGCACACGCTCGAAAACATACGTGAGGCCGTACGCAGCGTGCCCGACGCGCTGCTCTGCCTCAACGCGGACTGCTCGCTGACCTCGTCGCTCGCGCTGGATCTGCCCAACCGCTGCGTTTTCTTCGGGATCGACGGAGGCGCCCTCCCCTCCCGGGAAAAGCCGGAGCTGTCGGATGCGCCGCACTGTATCCGCTGCAAGACGGAATATGAATACGACTATATCAGCTACGGCCACCTCGGCGGCTTCCGCTGTCCCAAATGCGGATATCGCCGGCACGCGGCCGATTACGCTGTCACCGACGTGCTCGAGCAGCGCGTGGACGGCAGCCGTCTGCTCGTCAGCGTGCGCGGCGAAAAGCAGCTCGTGGACGTCAACCTGCCTGCCGTTTACAATATATACAACGCCGCCGGCGCCCTGGCCGCCGCGGTGGAGATGGGCGTGGAGCTGCGGACGGCGATCGCCGCGCTCGGCAGCTTCCAGTGCGGCTTCGGCCGGATGGAGACCTTTGCACTGGGCGGCGGCACGCGCGTCATGCTCGTGAAAAACCCCGCCGGCTGCAACCAGGTCATCGGGTTTCTGCAGAACGTCAAGGAGCGCTTCGTGCTGGTGGTCTGCCTCAACGACCGCCCCGCGGACGGGACTGACGTCTCCTGGATCTGGGACGCGGATTTCGAGGGTCTGGCCGACATGGCCGGGCGGTTGGAGCAGGTGATCGTCTCCGGCGACCGCGCGGGCGATATGCGCGTGCGCATCAAGTACGCCGGGATCCCCGACGCGGCCATCCGCGAGGTGGACGATTATGAGACGCTGGTACGCGAGCTCTCCACGCTTGCGAGCCCCGTCTTCATCATGCCGACCTATACCGCCATGCTGGATCTCCGGCAGGTGATCATCCGCCACTGCGGCGGCGCGGAATTCTGGGAGTGACGCCGTCCTCCGCGGCGCTTGCCTGCGTGATGCGCAAGGGAAAGGATTGTTTATGGAACTCAAGATCTGCCACATGTACCCGGACGTGCTGAACCTCTACGGCGACCGGGGCGATATCATCAGTCTGAC
>JAFUUR010000016.1 GCA_017477695.1 Oscillospiraceae bacterium
GACGGATGTTCCGGACGGTATCCCGGATCTGATGATCAGCTATACGACGGCTGACGGCGAGCGCTGTGCGCGCCTGCTTTCCCAGAGCGGTCTGGACGGCAGCTATCAGTTGGTCGACGCCGAGATCGAAGTGCTCGGCTGAGCGGAAGATTTGGTGAAATAGCTGAAAAAAGTGCAGAAAAATTGTTGACATTGACGCGCTCTCGTGGTATCCTTTTAAGGCCGCGTTGAAAGGGTCCTAAGTGAGGTGCGCCTCCACCCCCAGAGCGAGACCTGTAGAGAGGGAGGAAATGTTCATGAAGCATGCTATCATCGTAACTGGCGGTAAGCAGTACCGTGTGGCAGAGGGCGACGTGGTTTTCGTTGAGAAGCTCGACGTTGCCGCCGGCGAGACTGTGAAGTTCGACCAGGTCCTGGCTGTTGTCGACGGTGAGACGGCGGTGTTCGGCGCGCCGGTCATCGAAGGCGCCACGGTCACGGCCAACGTCGTTAAGAACGGCAAGAGCGGCAAGGTCCGCGTCTACAAGATGAAGCCCAAAAAGGGCTATCGCAGAACGCAGGGCCACAGACAGCCGTATACCAAGGTCCAGATCGAAACCATCAATGCCTGATTTCCGCAACTGATTATGACTAATGGAGGTGTAAGCTAATGGCACATAAAAAAGGCATGGGTTCTACCAAGAACGGCCGCGACAGCGAGTCTAAGCGTCTTGGCACCAAGAGAGCCGATGGACAGTATGTCCTAGCCGGCAACATCCTTGTCAGACAGCGCGGAACCAAGATCCACCCGGGTACCAACGTCGGTAAGGGTAAGGACGACACCCTGTTCGCCCTCGTGGACGGCACTGTGAAGTTCGAGCGCATGGGCAAGGACCGCAAGAAGGTCTCTGTTTACGAAGAAATCGCACAGTAAATGACCAACAAAGGCCGGACAAGCGTCCGGCCTTTTACTTTCTATCCGGCCGCGATGCGGCAGAAAGGAGGCGCAGATGGCTGCTTCTTTCGTAGATAAGGCGAGGATCAGCATCCACGCCGGAAAAGGCGGCGACGGCGCCGTGGCGTTCCACCGTGAAAAGTACGTCGCGGCGGGCGGTCCCGACGGTGGCGACGGCGGCCGCGGGGGAGACGTCGTTTTTGTTGTGGATGATAATATGTCCACGCTGATGGACTTTCGGTATAAGCGGAAATACGTCGCGGGCAACGGGGCGAACGGCCAGGGCAAGCGCTGCTACGGGAAAGACGGGGAGACCCTGTATATCAAGGTCCCGCGCGGTACGCTGATCCGTGATACGGAGACGAACGCCATCATCCACGATATGTCCACCGGAGAAAACTGGGTGGCTGCGAGGGGCGGACGAGGCGGCTGGGGGAATATGCATTTTGCCACGCCGACGAGGCAGGTCCCGCGCTTTGCAAAGCCCGGCCTTCCCGGCGAGAGCCACGATATCACGCTGGAGCTGAAGCTGCTCGCGGACGTGGGGCTGATCGGTTTCCCGAACGTTGGCAAATCCACGCTCCTCTCCGTCGTCAGCAAGGCCCATCCGAAGATCGCGAATTATCACTTTACGACGCTGTTTCCCAATCTTGGCGTCGTATATGTCGATGAAGGCAGGTCGTTCGTTATGGCCGATATCCCGGGCATCATCGAGGGGGCCTCGGAGGGCGCCGGGCTCGGGCACGACTTTCTGCGCCATATCGATCGCTGCCGGCTTCTGATCCATCTTGTCGACGTTTCGGGCAGTGAGGGCAGAGACCCGGTCGCGGACTTTGACGCGATCAACGCGGAACTGCGTGAGTACAGTCCGGAGCTTGCTCAGCGGCCGCAGCTCGTCGCGGCCAACAAGTGCGATCTGCTCTACGGTGAGCGCGAGAACGTGGAACTGCTGAAGGCCCACGTCGAAGAACTGGGTTATACCTTCTTCGAAATGAGCGCCGTGACCCACGATGGGACGCGTGCACTGGTCCAGGAATGTGCGCGCCGTCTGGCGGAGCTCCCGCCGATCCCGCCATTTGAGGCGGATTACGTGCCGCCCGAGCCTGTGGTCGATACCTCGGAGGAGCTGCGCATCGAGCATTTCGACGATATGTGGATCGTCGAGGGCCCCTGGCTGCAGCGTCTTGTGGCGACGGTCAATTTCTCGGATTATGAAAGCCGTATGTATTTTGACCGCATCCTGCGGGAGGCCGGCGTTTTCGAGCGTATGGAACAGATGGGCGTACAGGACGGCGACACCGTCAGCATGTACGATCTGATGTTCGAGTACAAAGAGTAAAAATTGCAGGAGAGCTTTCGCTTTCCTGCAATTTTCTATGCTTTGCCTGCGGCTTACTTCATGCCGTTTTCGTAGGCCTCGATCATCTTTCTGACCATCTGGCCGCCAACGGAACCGGCCTGACGGCTGGTAAGATCGCCGTTGTAACCGTTCTTCAGATTCACGCCGACTTCAGAAGCGGCTTCCATCTTGAACTTGTCCATGGCCTCGCGGGCAGCGGGGTTGACGAGCTGGTTGCTGGAATTGTTAGCCATTGATTACATCTCCTTTACATGAATTGGGCTTTGCCCGTGCTTATCTTTTGCGGATGAGGGCGGGATATGCAGAAAACGCGGAAGGTAATATTTTCATGACGGAAGGAGAAGGAGCAGAGTCTTGCATTCGTTATTTCTGCGTGTATAATGAAACAAGAATGAAGAGACGCAGGTCGATCATCATGATGAAGGACAAACATAAAAAACGAATCGTTCTGTACGCAGTCATGACCCTCGCTGTCATGGCGTTCATATTTATCATATCTGCACAGGACGGGGATACATCCGGTGATCTGAGCAAGGGCTTCCTCGCATCTCTGGTCGGACGATTGCTGGAAAAGATCCTGCCGCGGCTGAGCGATCAGGGGGCGGCTTACGATATCCGGAAGAAAGCGCATATGTGCGAGTATCTCTGCCTGGGCGCAAGCAGCGCGCTGCTTGCGTATGAAGCGCTGCTGTTCAGACGCGGCAGGCCTGCCGCCGCACCCCTGGCGGCGCTTCTTTTCTGTTTTTTGTACGCATGCTCGGATGAGTGGCACCAGACCTTCGTGCCGGGACGCGCGGGCTTATTCTCTGACGTGCTGATCGATTCCGCGGGATATCTTGCGGGAATTGGCCTGATTGCCGGCATAAATTTGGGAAAACGGCTTGACAAGCGGAACGATTAAGGGTACGCTTTTATAAATATTGCGCTTTTTTCGTCTATCTTGCGCGCAAAGGCCCAAGATATGCGTATGGATATAGGAGTGACTGGCATGGCAAAGCACCTCGTTCAGGAGACGGAAATACAGGAAACGCGGCGGCCTCAGCCGCACGGCAGAGCGCTTGCTTTCGGCAGCGTGAAGCTGCCGGAGCTGTCGCAGCTCATGCATATCAGAAAGAGACGGGCGCGCTACGCGAAATCATACGTGCGCGAGTTTTCCATGCAGGTGATCCTGCTGATCCTGGCGGCCGTGCTGCTGTTCATCCTGGTGTGCGCAGCGCCGGTTAATGGACTGCCGAAGCTGGTCGGCTACGCGCTTTCGGCCGCCGTGGCGGCTTTTCCGCTCGTGCAGAGGCTCGTGGCAAAGGTGATAGATAGAAAAATGCCGGATGAGGACCTGCTGGTCCTGATAGCCGTCATCACGGTTTTCTGCCTCGGCGAATACGCGCCGGCCGCCTGCGCGATGATCCTGTACCGTATCTCGGAGCTGTTGGAGTCTTTCGTGCTGGCCGGCGGGGAAGGCGCGGCGGAGAATTTCCGCGACCTGCTGCCGGAAAAGGCGCGGCTGGAGACGGCGGACGGTCCGGTCGACACCGTGCCCGAGGCGCTCTCCGTCGGAGATGTCGTCCGCGTGCTGCCGCACGAGCTGTTCCCTGCGGACGGTATCGTGCTTGAGGGCAGATCGCAGGGGGATTTCTCTTCGCTGACGGGAGACGAGGCTCTCGTGACCCTGTCGCGCGGCTCTGCCGTTTACGCTGGCTGCGTGAACGAGGGAAGCGAGCTGCTCGTACAGACGACAGAGGCCTTTGAAAGCTGCGCCATGGCGGCGCGGCTGAAAACGCTGAGCAAGGCCTCTCAAACGAGGACGAGGCTGGAAAAGCTACTCACACGGATATCGTCGATCTACGTGCCCGTGCTCGCAGTGCTCGCTCTGCTCATCGGCGTGGCGGTACCGCTCTCCGGCGGGGTGTGGAAGATCTGGCTCCACCGTGCTGCGGTGCTGCTGCTCCTTTCCTCGCCGAGCGCGCTGCTCCTGTCGGTGCCGCTCGCGTTCCGCGGCGCGGTGTTCGCCGCTGCAGAGCACGGGGTGAGGATCGAGGAAGAAGAGACCATCTCGGAGCTCGCAAGGACCAGGACCATGGTCTTCGGAAAGACCGGCACGATCACCGCCGGAGAATATACCATCACCGACGTCTGCCCGGACGGCGTGGAGGCCAGGGATCTGCTGACGATCGCCGCTGCCGCGGAGAGCTATTCCCGGCACCCGATCGCCGTTGCACTCAAGCGCGCTGCCGGCTGGACCGCACAGAACGCGCAGAGCGTCCTCGAGGTCGAGGAGCTCCCGGGCCGCGGGGTCAGCGCCTTCATCGAGGGCAGACACGTATACGTGGGCAACGCCGCGCTTCTTGAGGAGCATGGGATCTGGTACAAGGTCCCGGCCCGTGCCGGGGCCGCGATCCATGTCGCTGTGGAGAATATCTACTGGGGCCATATCATGGTCAGCGATAAGCCGCGTGAAAACGCCTTTGACGCGCTGGAAGAGCTGCGTATGCTGGGCGTGAGCAATATGGTCATGCTGACGGGGGACGTGCTCTCCGTCTCCCGGCCGATCGCGTCCTCTCTCAATTTCGATATGGTCAAGGCAGAGCTTTCTCCCGAGGCCAAGGTGAACGCGATCGAGTATCTGCTCTCCTCAAAAGGGGACAACTCCCGCCTTTGCTACGTCGGGGACGGGATCCACGACGCCGCGCTGCGTGAGAAGGCGGATCTGGGCGCTGTCATCCACGGGCTGCGCGCGGAGAAGGACGGTGTGTCTGCAGACGTCTGCATCCTGGGCAACGACATCCAGACGCTTCCGCTCACCATGCGCATCTGTGCCGCCGCGTACCGGATCGCGTGGATCAATACCTTTGCTTTCGCCGCCGTCAAGCTGGTGCTTTTGATCCTGGCGCTGGCCGGGGCGCTGCCCGTGCTGGGCGCGGCGATCGCCGAAGCGGTGGTGACGGTGCTCGCGATGTTTCACGCGCTGCGTGCCTTCGGCACGCGCTGATGGGGTGTATCATGAACGTTTACGATTTTGACGAAACGATCTTTACGCCGGACAGTTCTTACGCTTTCGTCCTCTACTGCCTGCGGCACTACCCGCGCGCGGTGCTGCACGCTGTGCCCGGCATGGCCGGCATGGGCCTGCTGCACGCGGCAAAGCAGGCCGATACGAAAGCGCTGAAGGAAAAGGTGTTCGCTTTCTTAACGCGGCTCGACAACGTCGATCAGATCGTTTCGGATTTCTGGAAGGAGAAAAGCGGCGGCCTTGCCCAATGGTACCTCGCACAGCGACGGGATGACGATCTGATCATCTCCGCCTCGCCCGAGTTCCTGCTGCGTCCGGTGGCTGACGCGCTGCATGTGCGCCTCTTGGCGACGCCTATGGACAGACACACGGGCAGGATCATCGGAAGAAACTGCCACGATAATGAAAAGGTCGTGCGCTTTTATCAGGCCTTCCCGCATGAGAGTATCGACCGTTTTTATTCAGACTCGATGTCCGACACCCCTCTGGCACGCATATCCAGGGAGGCCTATCTCGTAAACAAAGGCACGTGCAGGCCCTGGCCGTTTCATTACTGACGAATGGACAGAAAGAAAAGCAGCCTCGAAAACGAAGGTTTTCGAGGCTGCTGTGTTTTTGACTTTATTTGAATTCCGGGATAAAGGTGCCGTCGATCTCCATCGCCTTGAGGCGAGACTTGATCTGCCCGGTTTTTTTATTGAACATGGCGGTACGCAGCTCATCGTCCGGTACGAAGCGGCAATAGGCCGCGCAAAAGGTATCGAACATGGGGCGATTGCGCGGAGACAATTTGTTGAGCAGCATCGCGAGGGCGAGCAGAGCGCCGACGAAAAAGCTGATGATGAGATAAAGCGGGCAAAACCGCAGGATGAGGAACAGAACAATGACCGATACGACGGCGCAGGTAATCAGAGAGATCGTCGTATAGCGCATGGCGCCGACTGCGATCAGATCTTCCCGCAGGGCGCGCATCTTTTTGATCAGCGGGAAAGCGGTCACGATATTGAACAGGAACTGACGCAGGAACAGATAGGACCACAGCCAACCGGCAAAGAACAAGGCCGCTGCGAGCATAATTTTTGTCTCCATAGAGCACGCCTCCAGATCGTTAACTGCGTGCATTCTATCACAGGCGCGGCTAAGATTCAAGAATAATTCACGAAGCCGGGAATAGATTGTTCACAGGATGTGAGAACATGAAAGCAATGGAGAATGCGTGCAGGCTCCTGTCCGGCGAACACGCCTCAGCTCTGCGCGCGTACGGTGACGACGGCGCAGAAGAGATCCGGCTGCGGATCGGCAGACGCCCCAGCGTTCTGATCGATGGATGGGAGCGTACGTTTTCAAAGACGCCCGTTACCGAAACTGATCTGCTGCGGCTGCTGGAAGTGGCGACAGGAGCTTCCCTGCACACTGCGGCGCCGGCGCTTGCCGATGGATATCTCAGCTATAGAGGCCTCCGGATCGGCCTGTGCGGGACGGTGGTCGTGCAGGAGAGCAAAGTCTGCACGTTCCGCAGCTTTACGTCTGCCGCCATCCGCCTGCCTGCGGAGCACCGCGGGATCTGCGACGCGCTTGCGGACGAGATCCTGAGCAGCGGATTGGGCAGTACGCTCGTGCTGTCCCCGCCCGGCGGAGGGAAGACGACGGCTCTGCGCGAGCTGATCCGGCGTTTTTCGGACGCCGGTCTGCGCGTTTGCGTCGTGGACGAGCGCAACGAGCTTGCCGCAGTGGACGGTGCCGTGCCGCAGTTCGATCTGGGAAGCCGGTGCGATGTGCTGACCGGAGTCGATAAAGCGAGCGGTACGACGATGCTGCTGCGTGCGATGAACCCGCAGATCATCGCAATGGATGAGATCGGCAGACGGGACGATCTGGCGGCGGTCGAGCAGGCCGCAGGATGCGGCGTTTGGCTGCTCGCCAGCGTACACGCGCGCGATCGGGACGAGCTTCTGTTGCGGGAAGGCTACAGAAGGCTGCTGGAAAGACGCGTCTTTCGTTATCTCATAACGATACGCGGAAGCGGCGCCGCGCGCCGGTATTCGCTTTCACGGGAGGGCGCTTGAAGACGGCTGGGATGCTCTGCCTGTTCACGGCCTGCCTCTGGATCGGCGCGGCATATTGCCGCGCGAGGCGGCAAAGGCTCGCCGTGCTGCGTGATCTGTGCAAGGCGATGGAGCAGATGGAAGGCGAGCTTGCAAGCAGAAGCAGCCCACTGCCGGAGCTGTGCAGGCTGCTCGCCACGGGCAGCGAGGGCGATGTACGCGCGTTTTTTACGCGGATCGCAGACGGACTCGCCGAACTGGGCGAGCTGCGCTTCTCCGAACTCTGGAAGCGCGCCGCGAGGGACACGCTCTTTTGCCTGCGCCCATTTGAGATGGACGCTCTGCTCCGACTCGGCAGCAGCCTCGGGCGTTACGAGCTTGACCGGCAGCTCGGCGTCGTAAAAGCCTGTTCACGGACGCTGGAGCGCTGTTATCGCGCGGCGCAGCAGTCGATGACCGGCGAGCTGAAGGTCGGGATGGGGCTTGCCGCGGCGGCGGGCGCGCTGCTCGTCATCGCAATGTGGTAAGGATAATGCATGGACGTTGATCTGATTTTCAAAATCGCAGCCGTCGGCATCCTCGTGGCGGTTCTGAACATCCTGCTCCAGCGCTCCGGAAGGGAAGAACAGGCGCTCATGACGACGATCACGGCCCTGGTTGTCGTACTGATGGTGGTCGTGCAGAAGATCAGCGAGCTGTTCAGCATGATCAAGTCGCTCTTTGGCCTGTGACGATGGAGCTGCTGCTTCGAGCCGCAGCGGCGGCTTTGGCGGCCGCCGTGATCGGACTGCTGATACGCCGGAAAAACCCGGAGCTCGCACTGCTGCTGAGCGCCTGCACCGTCGTGATGATCCTGATCGCGGCATCCGGCTTTCTGGACGGCCTGCAAAGCCTCCTGCAGACGGTCCGAACGCTCGGCGGCGGCCGGGAGGCGCTGACGGAACCGCTTGTAAAGTGTTTTGCCGTCGGCCTCGTCACGAAGATGAGCGCGGAGCTGTGTTCGGAGGCCTCGAACAGAGCCGCGGCGTCGGCGATCGAACTGGCAGGCTCGGTGTGCGCGATGGGTATCGTCATGCCGCTTCTGCTGAGCATGCTGAAAATGATAGGCGGTATGGTATGAGACGATTCCTCGTGCTCCTGCTTCTCTGTCCGTTCTTCACGACGAGCGCTTATGCTGAGGGGATCTATGAACAGGCAGCGGAGCTTGCGGACGTTTACGCGGTGGAAAGCGCACTGACGCCGGAGGAGAGAGCTGTTGGCGGGGAGTTGACCGTCGACGGCAGTTACGATACACAGAGCGCGCTGAGACGCCTGTGGGAGCAGTTCCTTGCGGCGCTGACCGAGCAGCTGCGTGAAAACCTGCGCGGCGCCGGGCAACTGATAGCCATCGCCATACTCGCGTCACTTCTCTGTTCGCTCTCCGTGCAC
>JAFUUR010000107.1 GCA_017477695.1 Oscillospiraceae bacterium
CCGCATGGGGCGCCCGCCGTTTTCTGCCCGCAGAGCGGGCAAAAGCCTGCCGGGGCGTGCACAGCGCGCCCCGGCTTTGCCGTTTTATGCAGGAGATCAGAGCTTGTGGCCGCCGCTGCCGAGCTTCACGCCGTTGTAGGTAAAGTTCGTGCAGTCGTTGAGGTAGGCGGTCTCCGCGGAGGGCATGTCGTGGATGTCGACGTTCTCCATGGTCACGTTCTCGCTTTGGAACATGATGAAGGCGCCGGCGGAGCAGGAGTAGATCTCCGTGTCCTGCACGTCCATGTTGAAGCAATTGTTTGCGCGGATGCCCCACACGCCGCAGCCGTAGAGGCCACAGTCGCGGATGCTGAGGTTGGTGACGTTTTCAAAGCCCAGCACGTCGCCGGAGCAGTCGCCGGTCATGGTGTGCCCGGCGGTGAGCCCCTCGATGGAGATGACCTCACCGCTGAGGAAGCGCAGCACGTCCGCGTAGCGCGGCACCGCCACGATCTCGGTCTTGTCCTTGCCCTGGCCGACGATGTGGAAGTTGGATACGCCGGTGATCACGAGCGTGGGGCCGTCGTAGTCAGCCTCCCAGTAGTAGTACTGGTTGCCGTAGCCGCCGTAGTTGGAGGCGGTGGAGAGGTCGAGCCGTTCCGCGTCGATATAGATCGTCGTGTCGGGGCCGATGGCCGCGAGGAACTCGTCCACGGTCTGCACGTGGTACTCGGTGGTGGAGCCGTCCGCGGAGGGCGAACCGCTCACGGGCGCGGGACTCGGCACCGTGGGCCCGTTGTAGGCGGCCTTCTTGAGCGTCATGTGGTCCAGATCGAAGGAGATCAGATCCTCGCCGTTCTCGTCCACCGCGTAGCCGGTGTAGTTGTCCGGATAATAGGCGTTCTGGCTGTTGCCGACGAAGGCGCTGTCCGCCACCACGGGGGAGGCGCCCGCAATGCTGAACACGCAGGTGTCGAAGCGGTTGCTGCGGATCTGGCAGCCGAGCATGTAGACCTCCTGGGAGTAGCGGCTGTCGAGCAGGTACTGCACGTCGTTCTGCTCGATCACGGTGTTCACCACGGCGAAGCCCGTGGTGGACTGGGGCATGAACAGCACGTAGGCGTTGAAGTCGTCGTCCTTCAGGCCGCAGTCGTGCACGCTGGAGTCCTCCAGGCGCACGTCGTAGCAGCCGCTGGCCCAGACGGCGCCCATGCTGCACTCGTAGATGTCCGTGTTCTGTACGTACAGGTTGCGGCAGTTCTCCGCGCAGACGCCCAGCGTGCCGCAGCCGTACAGCGCGCAGTTGTTGACGCCGATCTGGTCGCAGCCCGCGAAGTCCAGCACGCCGCCCGCGCAGTAGCCGGGCGCCTGGGTGTGGCCCGCGGTCAGCGCGGTGACGCTGATCGCCGAGCAGTTGCTGAAGGCGAGGACGTTCGCATAGCGCGGGACCGCCGCGAGGGTGACGTTCTCCGTGCCGCTGCCCTGGATGGTCAGCCCGCTGAGGTCGCGGATGAGGAGCTGGTAGCCGTCATAACGCGCATCCCAGGTGTAGTAGCCGCTCTCGAGCTGCGCACCGTAGTCGCTCGCGGTGCTCAGATCGTAGGTGCCCGCCTCGAGGACGATCGTCGTGTCCGGCCCGATGGAGGCGAGAAACTCGTCCACCGTATGTACGTATACGGTGCCGCCGTATTGCGCGTCGACCGGGTTGGGCTGCGGGTCCACGGCGGGCAAGGGATTTTCGTCGTAGGATTCCGGCGCCGGCACGGGGGACTCCGTCGGAGCTGCTGTCTGCGCGCCGCTGCCAGGCCCGAGGGCCCCGGCGCAGCCGGTGAGCAGGAGGATGGCGGCCAGCATCAGCGCAAAGCCTGCGCGGCCGGTCTTTTTGTAGGTCATGATCTGTACCAGCCTTTCTTTCAAATTGCGTTTTTCCACGGCGAAGCTGGTGGCTACCACGCTGCGCGGCAGCACGCGGTCCGCGGCCAGCTTGAGCAGCAGCTCGCCGTAGAGCTGTTTTTCCCCGGCGTCCATCTCGCGCAGGAGCTTTTCGTCGCAGGCCAGCTCGCATGCGCGATCCAGCTCCGTGCGAAACAGCCGGGTGATTGGGTTGAACCAGTGGATCACCGTGACCAGCACGGCGAACCATTTGAAGGCGATGTCACCGCGGCGGTAGTGCGTCAGCTCGTGGCGCAGGATGCCGCGCAGCATCGCCTCGCTGTACGCGCGGTCCGGCAGGAGCAGGACGGGCCGCACGAGGCCGACCAGCATCGGCGTCGACACGGCGCCGCTGCGCCAGAGCTGCAGACGGCTGCGCCCGGCGAGGCGTTCAAAGACCGCGAGGTCCGAGGGCAGGGGAGCGCGCAGCGTGCGCCGCAGGCCCGCGCGAAAGCGCAGGTATCCGAAGACGAAGTAGCAGGCGCTGATCAGCATGCCGACCGCCCAGAGGCGCAGCCAGAAGCCCGGCTCCCGCAGCTC
>JAFUUR010000017.1 GCA_017477695.1 Oscillospiraceae bacterium
CCGTCCTGGAACCAGAGCTCCAGACGAAAGCCGAGCTGCTGAAACGGCTGAAGGGCGTGAAAGCGCAGCAGAAAGCTCTGCTTTTGCCGGGAGGAGAAGGTGGGGGTACAGCCCGGGGCGAAGGAGAGCTCGAGCATCTCAAAGCGCAGGTTCGCGCGCAGGACCTTGTCATAGGGGCGATAGGCCGGGCCGTAGCGGAACACGGTCCGCTCCGATTCCTTCGTGCCGAGATACAGCGAGACGGCCGTGTCCACGTCGCCGTCGTATACGATCTTCCCGTCAGCCATCAGGATACAGCGGTCACAGAGCGTGCGGATGGTGGTCATGTTGTGGCTCACGTAGAGGATCGTCCTGCCCTCGACGCGCGCTGCCTCGCGCATGCGCTTGAGGCATTTCTGCTGAAAGTCCACGTCGCCGACGGCGAGCACCTCGTCCATGATGAGGATCTCGCTGTCAAGGTGGGCGGCGACGGAAAAGGCGAGCTTTACGAACATGCCGCTGGAATAGCGCTTGACGGGCGTGTCGATGAAATCACCGACCTCGGAAAAGGCGATGATATCGTCCAGCTTCGCGTCGATCTCGGCGCGGGTCATGCCGAGGATCGCACCGTTGAGATAGACGTTTTCGCGTCCGGTCATCTCGCCGTTGAAGCCGGTGCCGACCTCCAGCATGGAGGTGATGCGGCCGTTGATATCGAGCGTGCCCTCCGTGGGCGCGGTGATCTGGCTCAGGAGCTTCAAAAGCGTGCTCTTGCCGGCGCCGTTTTTCCCGATGATGCCGAGGGCTTCGCCCTTGTGTACGGTCAGGTCGATCCCGTTGAGCGCCATAAAGGTCTGCCCGACGAGACGCTGTTCCTGTCCGATCACGCTGTCCGGGTCGTCCAGACCGCGACGCCTGGCGTGCAGACGCTTGAGCTCGTTCTGCAGCGTCGTGCCGTTGATCTGGCCCAGGGTATATTTCTTTTTCAGACCGCGGATGCTGATCGCAAGGTTTTCCTGCTCCATCCACGCAGCGTTATTGGCCATGACTCAAACCATATCCATGAAGTTTTTCTCAACGCGGGTGAACACCATCATCCCGAAAACGAGCACGCAAAGCGTGAAGACCCAGCTCAGAAGATAAGAGGACCATACAAAGATCCCCCTGCCCAGCAGCGCAAAACGGAACAGCTCGATCGGCGCCGTGACCGGATTGAGAAGGACGACGGTGCGGATCCATCCGGCGGGAAGCTGGGAGAGAGGATAGATCACCGGGGTGGCATACATCCATAGCCGCACGCCGAAGCTCACGAGGATCGAAAGGTCGCGGTACTTGACCGTGAGGCTGGAGATGATGAGGCCGACGCCCATGCCCATCGCTCCCAACTGCAGCAGCACGAGCAGGATCAGAGGCCAGGCGGCGAAATGCGGCTGCACCTCGCGCCGAACGACGTAGTAGACCAGCACGGCGAGCACCATGGAGATCTGGATCGCAAAGCGGATCAGATTGGAGGCCACCTGTGAGATAGGGACGGTCAGCCGCGGGAAATACACCTTGCCGAAGATATCGGCGTTGGAGTGGAAGGTGTAGGAATTACCGAGGACGCAGGAGGAAAAGTAAGTCCAGATGGCCGTGCTGCCGAGATAGAACAGCAACTGCGGCAGCCCGTCCGTGCGGATGCCGGCGATCTGCCCGAAGACCACGGTGTACACCACGCTCGTTAGAAACGGGTTCAGAAACAGCCACAGCGGGCCGAGGATCGTCTGCTTATACGAAAGGGCAAAGGTCCGCTTCGTGAACAGCACGATCAGATCCCGGTAGCGCCACACCTCTCTGAGACGCAGATCGGTCCACTTCCGTTCGGACGAGATGTGGCGATAATACATATTCGGTTGCGGGTGCGTTTTCTTGTTCATCGTAACGGTCGTCCACTATGTACAGAATGGAGGAGGCTCGCGCAGGATCTGACAAAATCTGACGAAAACCACACATTTTCTCAATTTAATAGTGTACCACGGCGCGCGGACAAATACAATAGAAAACCTGCATCCTGTGCGCCGAAAGCGGATAAAGGGGCGCGAAAAAACCGCTGCAGGCAGTCGCCTGCGGCGGTTTGCACATGGAGCGGATGATGGGAGTCGAACCCACCTTATCGGCTTGGGAAGCCGGAGTTCTACCGATGAACTACATCCGCGTGTGTTGGAAGTATAACACGGCAGGAGGAAAAAATCAATAGCAAATTCATGACGAGCACAGACGGATTTCGTCCGTCTGCGCACGGAGGAAGCGCTATGCTTGTCGGGCCGGCACGGGCTGATGGGGGATCGGCGCGCGGGATCCCCCGGATGCCTGTCACCGTTCGGAAATTCCTGTTGCTTTTTCGGCGGACATCCACTATATTTAGAGTAGTTCAACGTGCGATAAGAAGCAGGTTTTCTACAGATAGAACAGAAAGGAGTTTCATTATGGGACTTATTCAAGCGGCTCTCAGCTCCGCGCACGGCGCGCTGGCCGATCAGTGGAAGGAATACTTTTATTGCGACGCGCTGCCGAACAACGTGTTGGCGGTCAAGGGGCGCAAGCGCGTATCCGGTCTCGCCTCGAATAACGGCAGCGACAATATCATCACCAGCGGCTCGATCATCGCGGTGGCGGACGGCCAGTGCATGCTGATCGTGGAGCAGGGGAAGATCGTGGACATCTGCGCGGTGCCCGGCGAATACAGGTACGACGCGTCCACAGAGCCCTCTCTCTTCAACGGCAACCTGGGCGACGGGATCCTGGACGTCTTTGCAAACATCGGCAAGCGCTTCACCTTTGGCGGGCAGCCTCCGAAGGACCAGCGCGTCTACTATTTCAACACCAAGGAGATGACCGGCAACAAGTACGGCACGCCCTCGCCGGTGCCCTTCCGCGTCGTCGACAAGAACATCACTCTCGATATGGATATCTCCATCCGCTGCTTCGGCGAATACAGCTACCGGATCTCAAACCCGCTGCTGTTCTATACGAACATCTGCGGCAACGTCACCTCGGCCTATACCCGCGACCAGCTTGAGGGCCAGATGAAGACCGAGCTGCTGACGGCTCTGCAGCCGGCGTTTGCGCGTGTGTCTGAGCTGGGCGTGCGCTATTCCGCGCTGCCCGGCCACACGGCCGAGCTCGCAAACGCTCTCAACGAGGAGCTCTCCGCCAAGTGGCGCGACCTGCGCGGGATCGAAGTCGTGTCGATCGGCGTCTCGAGCGTGAAGGCGAACGAGGAAGACGAGAAGATGATCAAGGAGCTGCAGCGCAACGCGAGCCTGCGGGATCCTTACATGCGCGACGCGCACCTCGCGGGCGCCGCGGCCTCCGCCATGCAGACGGCCGCCGCAAACGAGGGAACGGGCGCCGCGATGGCCTTCATGGGCATGAATATGGCCGGCATGATGGGCATGAACGCACAGGCTGCCTACCAGAGCGCCCCGCAGGCTCAGCCGCAGCAGGCTGCGCCCGCGGCAAATACCTGGACCTGCCCCTCCTGCGGCACGCAGGCGACGGGCAAATTCTGCCCCGAGTGCGGCACGAAGAAGCCGGAGCCCGTGGCGGTCAACGTCTGGGTCTGCACCAGCTGCGGCGCGCAGAACAAGGGCAAGTTCTGCTCCGAATGCGGCGCGAAGAAGCCCGCCGGCCTTCCTCAGTATAAGTGCGACAAATGCGGCTGGGAGCCTGCTGACCCGCAGCACCCGCCCAAGTTCTGCCCCGAGTGCGGGGATCCTTTTGACGACGGCGATATCGTCTGAACGGGAGTTGATAAAGTAACACCATGCTGCACGTGATCCATGGCAAACGCATAGCGGCTCTGCTGCTCGCGGCGGCGCTCATTTTCAGTCTTGCCGCCTGCGGCGAGGACACGCCCGACGCCGGGCGCTACCTCTGCGTCTCGGCGGAGTCCGGAGGGTTCGCCTTCGAGCCGGAGGAGCTCTTTCCCGGCGGCGCGGCAGTCGAACTCGGCACCGGCGGCCAGGGCATTCTGACGCTGGGCGCGGAGAGCGGTTCGCTCCGCTGGAGTCTGAGCGGAACGGAAGTGGCGCTTTCCCTCGGCGGCGTGCACGTACCGGGGACGCTCCGTGACGGGGAACTCAGCTTTACCCTGCCGGAGAGCGGCGTGCGGCTGCGTTTTCTGCGCGAGGATCTGTACGCCGCGGTGACGCCGGAGCCGGATCCGGAGCGATACGAACAGGCGATCGCACTTTGGTGCGGAGACTGGTTCGGCCGCTGGAGCGTACACCCGGCGGCGGGCAGCTTTGCCGATACCTGGTACGATTGCTGCGCGGTGCTCTCACCAACGGAGGATGGGCGGCACCTGCTGCTCACGCTCTGGGACGAGGACGGCTCGCGCGGCGAGCCGATGGCCAGGGTGGAGTTTGCCGTTGAGCCTGGCGACGGCGCGGCAGATCGAGGCGCCGCGGCGTCGACGCGCGGCAGCTTCTGGTTCGGCGAGATCGGCCCGGGGGAATGGCGCCTTGAGATGGACGGCGGCCCTTACCCGGACATGCTGAGCCTGCAGGGCCGGCATGACAGCGGCACAGAGGTCTTCGACTATGAGATCCTCCTGCGCCCGTGGGGACGGCTTTGGGACGACGTACAGCGGGACGACTCCTACGCGCTGCCGTTTCGCTACGAGTGGTATCTGACGATGATCGAGACCGGGCAGGCCATGCCGGACAGCCTGCCGGACGCGGCTTAAGCGCCGCGCTGTGAGGAGGAACTATGCCTTCCCAGATTACAAACTATCAATGCCCCTCCTGCATGGGACCGCTGCACTACGCGGGCGCCAGCGGAAAGCTGGAATGCGAGTACTGCGGCAGCAGCTTCACAGTGCAGGAGATCGAAGCCCTGTACGCCGAGCAGAACGAGCAGGCGGAGCAGGCGGCCGTCGACGCTGAGCAGGAAGTCCACAGCGAGGCAGACTACGAGGCCGACTGGGACTGTGACGCGGCAGGCTCCGAATGGGGCGCTGAGGCCGCGGGCATGAAGCAATATAGCTGCCCCTCCTGCGGGGCGGAGCTGATCTGCGACGCAACCACTGCGGCGACGAGCTGCCCATACTGCGGCAACCCCTCCGTCGTTCCGGGGCAGTTTCAAGGCGGGCTGAAGCCCGACTATATCCTGCCCTTCAAGCTCAGCAAGGAGGACGCGGTCTCGGCGCTGCGCAGCTATTACAAGGGCAAGCATCTGCTGCCGAAGGCCTTCGCGGACAGCAATCACATTGAGGAGATCAAGGGCGTCTACGTCCCGTTCTGGCTTTTCAACGGCGAGGCGGACGTAGACATGCGCTTTGCCGCGACGCGCGTCTATACCAGCCGCAGAGGTGACCGGCGCATCACGGAGACCGATCATTTCGACGTGCGCCGCGGGGGAACCGTGGCGTTCTCCCGTATCCCGGTGGACGCCTCCACCAAAATGCCGGACTCGCATATGGACGCGATCGAGCCGTTCGACTATGCGCAGCTGCGCCCCTTTTCCACCGCTTATCTGCCGGGCTATCTGGCCGATATTTACGACGTGGAGGCGAGGGACTGTGCGCGTCATGCCGATGAGCGCGCCACCAACACGGCCGGGCAGATCGTGGAGTCCTCCGTGAGCGGCTTTACGACCTGCACGCCGGTGTCGCAGCGCGTGCGGCTGCGGCGCGGGCGGGTCGATTACGCGCTGCTCCCTGTCTGGATGCTCAGCACCCGCTGGAACGGCAAGAGCTTTCTCTTCGCGATGAACGGACAGAGCGGAAAGCTGATCGGTGATCTGCCGGTCTCGCGCGGGCGCTACTGGGCGCGCTTTGCGGGCGTCGCCGCGCCGATCGCGGCCGTGCTGCTCGCACTGCAGTATTTACTGTGAGGGAGGCGGCGGTATGAAGAGAAAACTGCTTTGCTGCCTTCTGCTCGCCTTGCTGCTGTGCGCTTGCTTTGCCGCGCCGGCCTTTGCCGACGGAGAAAACGCAGGCCTCGGCTACATTACGGACGCGACCGGGAGCCTTACGAGCGAGGAAGTCCAAACGCTCACGCAGACGGCCGCGGCGATCTCGCAAAAGCATGAATGCGGCGTGTACGTCGTCCTGCTGGAGGACTATACGGAGTATAACCGCCGCGGGATCGAATACTGCGCGGAGGAGCTCTATCGGTATTTTGACCTCGGCTGGGGCGCCGACCGGGATGGCGTCATGCTCATCATGAGCATGAAACAGAGGGAGTACGACATTGCCGCCTACGGCGACTTCGGAAACTACGCCTTCACCGACTACGGCAAGGATTATCTGAGCCGCAGCTTTCTCGACGATTTCCGGCGCGACGATTGGTACGGCGGCTTCCGGGATTATCTGGATACGGCGGAGAGCATGCTGGACAGCGCGCGCGAGGGCGAGCCTGTCGACCTCGTCGTACAGGAGCGGGAGCCGGTACGCGTCGACCCCATCACGCGGGTCCTCATCGCGATCCTGCCTTCGAGCGTCGTCGCGGTGCTGTTCTGTGGTGCCGAGAAACGGAAAATGAAAACGGCCGTCAGCAAAAGGACCGCCGAGGACTACGTGGTCCCCGGCAGCGCACGGCTGTATATACGGGAGGATCGATTTCTGAACCGCACGCGCACGGTAGAGGTGATCCGGCAGGAGCACCGTTCAAGCGGAGGCGGCGGAGGGACAACGGTCAATTCCGGCGGCTTCTCGCACCACAGTGGAAAGTTTTGAGACGCCAACAGAAGAAAGCCATCCGGCAGCGTTCCGGATGGCTTTCTCTTATTTGCTGAGCACGAAGGGGAGACCAAGATAATAGGGGTTGCCCGGCTGCGAGCGCGCCGCGTGCGCCAGAGCGGCGTCCGGCTCCGTGAGCGCGAGACCCGCGATGCGGTCAACGCCGAGCTCGAGCAGACCCGGATACAGCGGCACAGACGGCCCGGTCAGCACGGTAAAGGCCTTCTTGCTGAGCACGAGCAGGCGCGGCAGCGTTTTGTTGATGAGCGTGCTGCCGGAAATGAGCACGATATCGCATTCCGGAAGGATATACTCACAGGCGGGGTCGGGATAGTCCCCGGGCAGAGGATCGCGCTCCAGAATATAGATCCTGGCAGCCTGCTCGCGCATACGCGGACTGCCGCGCATATGGCCGACTACGCCCACGGTCTTACCCGTGAAATCCAGATCGTCGGTGTAGTGACGCTCGATGGGCTGATAGCAGCCGAAACGCTCCACACGCTCCGCGGCGTTCAGCACGGCGTTGACTGCCGCCATGGCCATGCTCGCCTCGGGGAAGTTCCAGCTTTTCAGCGCCGCGGCCGCTAAAGAAAGGGGCAGACCGTCCATCCCGCCGGGAAAAGTGGGGGAGACAGTGTTGCCCTTCGTGGCCATGGCAAAGCCGGCCCGGCCGTTTGCAGACACACAGGCCCAATACTCGCCGGACGCCGTCTGTGAGATCGGCGCGTCCGCATCTGCGGCCTGTGCGATCAGTTCGTCATAAAGAGAATAGGGATCGTTCATAAGCTTTCTCCGCTTGGAAGGAATATCCTTATTATACTACGAGATCTTTCTTCCGTAAAGCCCCGCGCGGATCAAAGTAAGGCTGCTGGCGCCGCGCCGCCGAAACGGATGGACCGAACGCAAATTTCTGCCGCCCGTGCGATTTCCCCTTGACAGATGAGGGGCGGAGCACTATAATGCATACGTCAATCACATTAGTCAGATAAAGCGATAAAGCGAGGGCGGCTATGAACAATTGGTATTCGGAAGACGTGAGCTCCCTGTTTCAGGCGATTGCGAGCCTGGAGACGGAGGAGGAGTGCCGTCAATTCTTTGAGGACGCCTGTACGGTGCGGGAGATCCTGGAGATCGCCCAGCGCTTGAAGGTGGCCAAGATGCTCAACGACAAGGCGAGCTACAGCACCATCAACCGCGAGACCGGCGTCAGCTCCGCTACGATCAGCCGGGTCAGCAGATGCCTGGATTACGGGAGCGGCGGCTACCGCCTGGTGATCGAGAGGATGGAAAAGGGGACGCAAGCGTGATCGACGAGAGACTGCTGAAAAACGAAGAACGGGCGATCTACGCCCTGCGGGCGTTGTACCGCAGCTATGGCTATCAGGCGTACAAGATGAGCAAGTTCGAGGAATATGACCTGTATCTGCGCAACAAGGATTTCCTGATCAGCGACAGGATCATCACCTTTAACGACACGGACGGTAAGCTGATGGCCTTGAAGCCGGACGTGACGCTCTCCATCGTCAAGAACGGGGACGATCAGCCCGGCTGCAAGCAGAAGGTCTGCTATAACGAGAACGTCTATCGCGTCTCTGGCAGCACGCGGCAATTCAAGGAGATCATGCAGACGGGGCTGGAATGCATCGGCTCGCTGGACGGATATGACGTCTACGAGGTCGTGTCTCTCGCGGCGCAGAGCCTGGCGCTCGTGTCGGAGGATTTTATCCTTGACGTCTCGCATCTCGGGATCCTGACCGCCCTGTTGGACGGAATCGGCGAGGAAGGCGGCCTGCGCAGAGAGATCGCCCATTATATCGCGGAAAAAAACAGACACGATCTGGAGCGTCTGTGCCGGGAGAACGGCGTGAGCCCGGAGAGGACGGACGAGATCTGCACGTTTATCGGCATCTACGGCGAGATGGACGGCGTGCTCGAGCGGCTCCGGCCGCTCTGCCGCACGGCGACGGCGCGGCAGGCGCTCGGCGAGCTGGAACAGCTGCGTGCGCTGCTGCGCGGCAGCGCGTATGAAAACCGCATCCATTTCGATTTCTCCATCGTCAACGATATGGACTATTATAACGGAATCGTCTTCAAAGGCTTTCTTGGCGGGATCTGCGAGGGCGTGCTCTCCGGTGGACAGTACGATAAGCTGATCCGAAAGATGGGCCGCACGGGGGGCGCGGTCGGCTTTGCGCTCTATCTCGATCTGCTCGAGGATCTGGAGACGGCCGGGCGCGATTACGACGTGGACGTGCTGCTGCTTTACGACGGCGGGACAGATCCCGCATGCGTAGCGTCGGAGGTCAGGCGCATGGCGGCGTCCGGGAAAAGCGTCAGCGCGCAGAGGGCCGTGCCGGCGAAGCTCCGATATAGGGAGCTTAAGGATCTCAGGAAGGAGGGGCGCGGATGATCAACGTTGCGCTGCCCAAGGGCCGGCTCGGCGACAAGGTCTACGATATGTTCGAGGCGGCCGGCTACGAATGCCCGTCTATCCGGGAAACGAACCGCAAGCTGATCTTTGAAAACCCGGATACCGGCGTTCGGTACTTCTGGGTCAAGCCCTCCGACGTCTCCATCTACGTGGAGAGAGGAGCGGCTGATATCGGCGTGGCAGGTAAGGATATCCTGCTCGAGTATAAGCCGGATATCTATGAGCTGCTCGATCTGCAGATCGGCAAGTGCCGTATGGCGGTCGCCGCGCCGAAGGGCTTTCACGACGACGGCGAGCGCACGCTCAAGGTCGCGACGAAGTTTGACAACATCGCCCGCAGCTATTATGCCGGGCGCGGGCGGGATATCGACATCATCAAGCTCAACGGCTCCATTGAGATCGCACCGATCCTCGGACTGTCCGATGTGATCGTGGATATCGTGGAGACGGGGACCACACTGCGGGAGAACGACCTGGAGGTCGTTGCGACGGTGGTGCCCATCAGCGCGCGCCTGATCGCCAACAAGGCCGCGTTCAAATTCAAGACAGGCGCGATCGAAGAGATCGTGTCCAAGCTGAAAGGACTGGTGGAACGGAATGGTCAGGATCTTTAACTACGGCGAGGTGCCGAATGAGCAGATCTTTGCCCGCCGCGGCAGCGCGGCCGACGTGGAAGGCGTCGTCGCGGAGATCGTCGCGGAGGTCATCCGTAGGGGTGACGCCGCGCTTTACGCCTATACGAAGAAGTTTGACGGCGTCGAGCTCGATTCGCTCGAAGTAAGCGAGACGGAATTCGATGAGGCGCTTGCCTCCGTGGAGCCGGAATTCATGGACATCCTGCGGGAGGCGGCGGACAATATCCGGGCTTACCACGAAAAACAGGTCCGGAGGGACTTCATCATGAGCGAGCGGGACGGCGTTCTGCTCGGGCAGAAGATCACGCCGATCGAAAAGGTCGGGCTCTATGTCCCGAACGGCACGGCCGCTTATCCGTCCACCGTGCTGATGGACAGCATCCCTGCGAAGATCGCGGGCTGCAGCGAGCTCGTCATGGTCACGCCGCCCTCCAAGGACGGCAGAGTGGACGCCTATATCCTTGCGGCGGCCCGCGTCGCCGGGATCGACAGAGTGTTCAAGGTCGGAGGCGCGCAGGCGATCGCCGCGCTCGCCTACGGGACGGAGAGCATCCCGGCGGTGTATAAGATCGTCGGCCCCGGCAACGCCTACGTTGCGGAGGCCAAGAAGCAGGTCTTCGGCCGCGTGGCGATCGATGTGGTGGCGGGACCAAGCGAGGTCCTCGCCCTGGCGGATGACAGCGGCGACGCACGGATCGTTGCGGCGGATCTGCTCTCTCAGGCGGAGCATGACGTCATGTCCACCGCCGTACTGGTGACGGATAGCCGCGCTTTTGCGGAGAAGGTCGCCGCCGAGATCGACCGCCAGCTCCCGCTCCTGCCGCGATATGAGATCGCGAAAGCCTCGATCGAGAATAACGGCATGATCATCGTCGTCGAAAATCTTGAACTGGCCGTTGAGGTGGCCAATGAGATTGCACCGGAGCATCTGGAGCTCTGTGTGGACGAACCCTTTGCCTGGCTGGACAAGATCAAAAACGCGGGCTCGATCTTCCTGGGCAAGAACTGCCCGGAGGCGCTGGGCGACTATATGGCCGGACCGAACCACACTCTGCCGACGGGTGGGATCGCCAAATTCGCCTCGCCTCTGTCTGTGGACGATTTCGTGAAGAAATCGCAGTTTACCTACTACACAGGTGAAGCTCTCTCCCGGATCGCGGAGAAGATCGCCGCGTTTGCCAGAAAAGAAGGCCTTGAGGGCCACGCGCGCAGCGTGCTTTCCCGCTTTGAGGATCTGCCATGAGCTGTTATTTTACCGAGCGCTTTGCCGAGCTCGTCCCGTATACGCCCGGCGAGCAGCCGCAGGATATGCAGTATATCAAGCTCAATACGAACGAATCGCCCTTTCCGCCCTCACCCGGCGTGGCTGCGGCGGTGGCCGCGGAATGCGGCAAGCTCCAGTTGTATTCCGACCCGGAGAGCCGCGTGCTCTCGGAAAAGCTCGCGGACGTGTACGGCGTGTGCAGCGACCAGGTCATCATGACCAACGGCTCCGACGAGGTGCTGAACTTTGCTTTTATGGCCTTCGGTGACGAGAAGAGCCCGCTGGTCTTTCCGGATATCACCTACGGCTTTTATCCCGTCTTTGCGCAGCTCAACCATATCCCGTATCGGGAGATCCCACTGACGGAGGATTTCCGGATAGACCCGGAGGATTATATCGCCTGCGGGGGGACCGTGGTGATCGCAAATCCGAACGCTCCCACGGGGATCGCCCTGGGGCTCGACGTGATCGAGCGCATCGTGGCGGGAAATGCCGATCATGTGGTCGTCGTCGACGAGGCATACGTGGACTTCGGCGGCGAGAGCGCCGTATCCCTCGTGGAGAGGTATGACAATCTTCTCGTAACGGGTACCTTTTCCAAATCCCGCTCGATGGCCGGTGCGCGCCTTGGCTTCGGCATCGGCAGCGCGTCGCTGATCCGGGATCTGAACACCATCAAGTATTCGACGAATCCGTACAACGTCAACCGCATGACCGCGGCGGCGGGTGTCGCGGCGCTCGAGGAAAACGCATATTATATGGACAACTGCCGCGCGATCATCGCAAACCGAGAATACACTGCGCAGGCTCTGCGCGCGCTCGGCTTTGAAGTGCTCGACTCCAGCGCAAACTTCCTGTTTGCACGCTGCCCGGGCTGGGACGGCGGAGAGCTTTACCGGAAGCTGAAGGCCAGGGGGATCCTCGTGCGCCATTTCGACAAGCCCCGCATCGCGGACTTTTTGCGGATCAGCATCGGCACGAGAGAGCAAATGGAGCGCTTCATTGGCGCGACAGCCGAAATACTGGAGGGATAAGCATGAGAACAGCGGAGATCAAACGGAAGACCGCAGAGACGGATATCGATCTGCGTCTGGATCTCGACGGGAACGGCGCTGCCGAGATCAATACCGGGATCGGCTTTTTGGATCACATGCTGACGCTGTTTGCAAGACACGGCAGCTTCGACCTGAAGGTGCGCTGCGAGGGCGACACCTGGGTGGACGATCACCACAGCACGGAGGATATCGGAATATGCCTGGGCAAGGCCTTCGCGCAGGCGCTTGGAGATAAGAAGGGAATCGTGCGCTACGGCGATATCGCCCTGCCGATGGACGAGGCGCTCATCCTCTGCGCGGTGGACATCTCCGGTCGCGGGGAGAGCTACTACGCTTTGGACATCCCCACCGAGAAGGTCGGCAGCTTCGACACGGAGCTGTGCGAGGAGTTCTTCCGGGCCTTCGCGCGCGACGCCGGCGTCACGCTGCATCTGCGTCAGCTCGCAGGGAAAAACGCGCACCACATCATAGAGGGGGCCTTCAAGGCCTTTGGCCGCAGCATGGCCAAGGCCGTCGCCATCGATGAAAAGCACGCGGACAGCGTGCCGTCCACGAAGGGGATGCTGGCATGATCGCGGTGATCGATTACGGCGTGGGGAACCTGTTTTCCCTCTGCTCGTCGCTCCGCTCCATCGGGGCGGATACCGTCGTGACGGCGGACCCGGCCGCGATCCGCGCGGCAGATAAGATCATCCTGCCGGGCGTGGGCGCCTTCGGCGACGCGGCGGACAAGCTGCGCGAGAGCGGGCTGGACGAGCTCGTCAAGGTCGAGGCCGCAGCCGGAAAGGAGATCCTGGGCATCTGCCTCGGGATGCAGCTTTTGTTCGAAAAGAGCTACGAGTACGGCGAGCACGCCGGACTCGGACTGCTCAAAGGGAGCGTCGTCGACATGAACGGACGCATCCCCTACGGACTGATGATCCCGCACATCGGATGGAACGGTCTGCTCTTCAAGCGGGAGCACAGGCTCCTGCGCTATATCCGCGAGGGGGACTGTGTGTACTTCGTGCACTCCTTTTTCGCGGACGGCTGCGAGGACAGCCTGGTCGCAACGGCGGAATACGGGCGCGAGCTGACTGCGATCGTTGCCAAAGACAACGTGATGGGCTGCCAGTTCCACCCGGAAAAGAGCGGCGAGGTGGGACTGAAGATCCTGCGCGCCTTTTGCGAGGAGGGGTCACGATGATCCTGCTGCCGGCGATCGATCTATACGAGGGCAAGGCGGTGCG
Organism: Oscillospiraceae bacterium; assembly: GCA_017477695.1. Classification (GTDB taxonomy): domain Bacteria; phylum Bacillota; class Clostridia; order Oscillospirales; family Oscillospiraceae; genus Limivicinus. The sequence goes on from JAFUUR010000017.1 coordinate 13,318, forward strand.
CCTGTATAAGGGCGACTACGCACAGATGACGGTCTACAGTGATGACCCGCTCTCGGTGGCACGTGATTTCGCGCACTGCGGAGCGGACTGGGTCCACATGGTGGATCTGCAGGGCGCCCGCGACGGCGGCACGCCCAATCTCGCACTCGTGTCCCGCACAGCGCGGGAGACGGGGCTGAAGGTGGAGATAGGCGGCGGCGTCCGCGACAGAGAGACGGTGGACCGCTATATGGAGAGCGGCGTGTCCCGCGTGATCCTCGGCACGGCCGCCGTACAGGACGAGGCGCTTCTGCGGGAGGTGATCGCGGCCTACGGCGAAAGGATCGCGGTAGGTGCGGACGTCCGGGACGGCTATATCGCGATCAAGGGCTGGCTGGAGCGCTCGGCGTACACGCTTGCGGCCTTCCTCGAAAAGATGCAGTCACTCGGCGTCAGGACTGTGATATGCACGGACATTTCCCGGGACGGCGCCATGCGTGGGACGAACCTTGAGCTGTACGGGCAGCTATCTGAAAAGTACGCGATGCAGATCGTCGCGTCCGGCGGCGTCTCCAGTATCGACGATGTGCGCGCGCTGAAGGCGCTGGGCGTTTACGGGGCGATCGTGGGCAAGGCATACTATACCGGCGCAGTGGATCTCGCGGAAGCGATCGAGGTGGCAAAATGATCACGAAACGAATCATACCCTGCCTGGACGTAAAAAACGGCAGGGTCGTCAAGGGCGTGAATTTCGAGGGCGTGCGCGATGTCTCCTCACCCGTGGAGCTGGGGAAGTTCTATTCCGACAACGGCGCGGATGAGCTGGTCTTTTATGACATCACCGCCTCCTACGAGGGGCGCGCCTTGTTTACAGATATCCTGCGCCGTGTGGCGGAGACGATCTTCATCCCGCTCACCGTCGGCGGCGGGATCAATACCGTGGAGGATTTCGACCGGGTGCTCAAATGCGGCGCGGACAAGGTGAGCGTCAATTCCGGCGCGATCCGCGATCCTTCGCTCGTGCGGGAGGCCGCGCGGAAATACGGTGATCAATGTGTGGTCTTGTCCGCGGACGTCAAGCGTGTGGACGGCAGCTTTCGCATATTTGCCAAGGGTGGGCGTGAGGATACCGGGATGGAGGCCATCTCCTGGATCCGAAAATGTGTCGGCATGGGCGCGGGAGAAGTGGTCGTCAACTCCATCGACACGGACGGCGTGAAGCAGGGCTTCGATATCGAGATGCTGCAGGCCGTGCGGGAGGCTGTCCGGGTGCCCGTGATCGCGTCCGGCGGCGCGGGATCGACGGAGGACTTCGTAGAGTTGTTCCGCCGGATCCCGGATATCGACGCGGCGCTGGCGGCGTCGGTGTTCCATTTTGGAGAGATCCGCATACCCGATTTGAAACGGGCGCTGCGGGAGAATGACATCGTTGTGAGGCTATGAAGATGATCGATCTGAACGAACTGAAATTTGACGAGAAGGGCCTGATCCCGGCGATCGTCGTGGACGCTTTCAGCAGAAAAGTGCTGACGCTGGCTTATATGAACCGAGAAAGCCTGCAGATCTCCATGGAGAAGGGACTGACCTGCTTCTGGAGCCGTTCGCGGCAGGAGCTGTGGCTCAAGGGAGAGACGAGCGGGAATTATCAGCATATCGTATCCATCACGGCAGACTGTGACAAGGACGCGCTGGTGGTGCTGGTGGAGAAGGACGGGCCGGCCTGTCATCTGGGGACGGATTCCTGCTTCACCAATCCCGTCTGGGAAAGCGAAGAGCGCTCTGCCTTCAGTGTGGAGGGCCTTTACGAGCTGCTGCAGGGGCGGAAGGAACAGCGCCCCGAAGGCTCGTATACGAGCTATCTCTTCGATAAAGGGATCGACAAGATCCTGAAAAAGGTGGGGGAGGAGTGCACGGAGGTCATCATCGCCTCCAAAGCGGACGATAAAAAAGAGACGGTCTACGAGGTAGCGGATCTGGCCTACCACGTGCTGGTGATGATGGTGCAGATGGGGATCGCGGTGGAGGACGTGGAAAAGGAGCTCGCGTCCCGGCATGTGATCGACCACAAGGTCAAGCAGGAGAAGATGACCCAATGACCTTTTCCAACTATCACACCCACACCAGCTTCTGTGACGGAAAGGACGATCCCGAAGCGCTTGTGCTCGAGGCGATCCGTCTCGGCTGCCCGGAGCTGGGCTTTTCCGGCCACTCGCACGTACCGTTTGACGACTATACCATGTCGGTGGAGGGCACGGAGGCTTATATCCGGGAGATCGGCCGTCTGCAGGCGAAATACGCCGGGCAGATCCGCATCCTGCTCGGGATCGAGCAGGACAGCTTTTCTCCCATGCCGACGGATCCTTACGCGTACGTGATCGGTTCCGTCCACTATGTGCTGAGGGACGGCGAGTACCTTTCGATCGATGAGACGCGAGAGCGTCAGATGCGCGCCGTGGAGGAGCACTACGGGGGCGACTACTACGCCTTCGTTGAGGATTACTACACGGAGGTCGCGCGAGTCTATGAAAAGACGCGCTGCGATATCGTCGGCCACTTCGATCTTGTGACAAAGTTCAACGAAGCGGGAGATCTGTTCGACACGGCGCATCCGCGTTATCGGAAAGCGGCGCTTGCGGCGCTGGACGTGCTGGCGAAGGCGCCCGTGATCTTTGAGATCAACACCGGCGCGATCTCGCGCGGCTACCGCAGGACGCCCTATCCGGAGCCGTTCCTGCTTGAGGAGATGCAAAAGCGCGGCCTGCCGCTGATCCTGTCCTCCGACTGCCACAACAAGCGTGATCTCCTGCTTTGCTTTGACGAACTGTCAAGGCAGGAGCTGCGCGGCCTGCTGGAGCGGCTTCCCATACGGAAAGAATAAAAAAGAGACTGCCTTGTCAGGCAGTCTCTTTTTTCAGTGTACAGGGATCAGATTCTCATGCAGACGTCCCACGCACGCCACACGACGGTGCGCAGGTTGCCGATGGCGACACAGTCACCCACGCGGTGGACGTGAGCGCCCTTCTCACCGACGGGAGCGGGAACGAAGCCGATGCCGTTGACAACGGCGTCGCACTCGATCTTGAGGGTCTCGTCGGGCGTCTTGACCATGGCGTAGCCGTCGCCGATCTCGGTGACGGTGCTGTGCAGGTACACGGGAACCTTGTGGTACTCCATCGCGTCGCGCAGGAAGGAGGTGTTGGCAAGGCAGGTGGCCTGAGCCGCGACCAGGTCGTTACCGTACTCGACGATGATGGGGTGCTTGCCGGCCAGGACCAGATCATAGGCCGCCTCGCAGGAGGACTGACCGCCGCCGAGGAACAGGACGGTATCGCCCACGTCCTTCTTTTCGCGGAGCAGCTCGCGGAAGGAAACGGTCTTGTCGAAGCCCTTGATGTTGGGCATGGTCCTGGGAACGGAACCGGTGCAGACGATGATCTCATCGAAGCCGCGCTTGATGGTGCCCAGGTCGTTGACCTCGGTGTTGAAACGGACCTCAACGTTGTAGCGCGCGATCTCGTCTCTGTACCAGCGGATGAGCTCCTTGTCGTTCTCCTTGAAGGTCATGGCGGAAGCGGTCAGGAACAGGCCGCCGAGCTGATCTTCCTTCTCGAAGATGACGGGGTTGTGACCGCGCGTCTTGAGCACCAGGGCGCACTCCATACCGCCGACGCCGCCGCCGATGATGGCGACCTTTTTGGGCTTCTTGGTC
>JAFUUR010000108.1 GCA_017477695.1 Oscillospiraceae bacterium
AAAAATCGTCCGTCTGCTCAAAGGAGAAGTGCATGATGCGCCGGAAGCAGGCCTTGCGCAGATCGTTGCCGTAGTTCTGCCCAGTCACGTTGGAGAACACGCCCGAAAGCAGACCGCACAGACCGCCGGCCAACACCACCAGCAGCATCCGCAGGCCGGTGGAAATGACGACCTGCACGTTGGAAACGCCGCCGTTATCAAGGCCGAGGATGCCGTTATCCACGATAACGGCCATCATTTTCGGCTGATACAGGTCAACGTAGACCTCCGCGACCATGAAGCCCGCGGCCAGCAGCGCAAAGAACCAGTATTTTTTCAAAACAAACGGATCGTTATGCAAAAAAGGAAGCGGACTCACGTTCATGAGTCCGCTTTTCTGTGCGCTTGTCGGAGCGATCAGCCGTAGGAATGCAGCCCCGGAAGGAGCGTGTTGACACCCGCGAAGGTGAACAAAACGACGGGTACGGCGACGACCAGGTACCAGGCCATGGCCGCGCCTCTGCGCTTTCCCCGCAGGCGCAGATGCAGATACACGGCGTAGATGATCCAGGTGATCAGCGCCCAAACCTCCTTGGGATCCCAGGTCCAGAACGCCGACCAGGCCTGCTCGGCCCAGATGGCGCCCGACAGGATCACGACCGTGAGAAACAGAAAGCCGAAGGCCACCAGACGATAACTGAGATAATCCATCTGGCGAAGCCTGCTCTCCTCCTCCGCGCCGTTCCTGCGCGCCAGCAGCACGTAGCGCAGGCCAACGCTCCCAGCCAGGACGAACGCGGCGTAGGACAGCACCGCCGAACCGATATGGATGCCGAACCACGCGCTGCGCAGCGCCGGCATCAGATCGCGGATCTCCATCGGCTGCAGGGCCGCATATGTGAGGATCAGCAGCGCCATCGGCATGGCGGCGACGCTGAGCCAGTCCGCCTTCAGCCTCCTGCGGATCACGATCAGCATGAGCGCCACGCCCCAGGCGAAGGCGTTGGCGAACTCGAACTGGTTTGAAAGCGGGATGCGCTTTGCGGCGACGCCGCGCACGATCGTGAAGAGCAGATGCACGGCGAAGGCCGCGAGAAAGACCAGCCAGGAGAGCTTCAGCAGGCGCTCCTTCTTAAAGGCCGTTCCGGTGAATTGCAGGATCACCGCGGCCGCGTAGAGAATGATCGTAACGATAAACAGTGTGCGCATATTTATTCCTCCCTGCGGTATTCTTGCAAGAGCTCGTCCAATTTGATCCGCATCCCCTCCGGCTTCAGCCCGCCGACCGCATAGCCCTCCGCATCCGTCTTGATTAGGACCGGCGGCATGAAAAACGCGATATACAGCCCGACGAGCATCAGCACGAAGGAGGCGATCAGCAGCGCGTTGATCACGGTCGGCGTGCGTTTGATGCGCAGCCCCGGGTATTCGATCGGCTCATTGAAGCGGAAGCGCAGTCCGCCGGCCTCCAGTTCCTCGCCCGGGAAAACGAGGATCGGACGCAGATTGCCGTCCGACGCGAGGAGCACCTGGTAAACAGGATGCTCATAACGCCCGGTCGTCGAGGTGACCAGCGTCATGTTGCCGCTCGGATCGAGCAGATAGTCCGGATACACGGCCTCATACCAGAGACCGCTGGCGCCGTCGAGAGACAGGAGCGCCGTATCGGTAAGCGTAAAGTCGTCGCTGCCGCCGTCGGCCAGATTCGTCACCGTGACGGAACCCGCGGTGCCGTAAGTCTGCTGATAGACCTTCCAGCTCCCGAAGGCCAGAGGATGGTTTACGCGGATGTCGACCCACTCGCTGTTCCTCCCATCAGGCAGCCGGATCCGGATCCGGCTGGAGTAATCCAGGCGGCCGGTAACGTCCTCTATGTGGAAAGCGTCGACCGAGATTTCCGTCCCGTCGTCCATGACGACGCTCTCTCCCGGCAGGCAGGTCCGGTCGACCACCTGCGGCAGATACAGCGCGGCCGCGCCGAAGAGCACGACCAGCAGGATCGACAAGTGGATCAGAAACGAACCGTAGCGCCCAACGGCGTTTTTGCGGTAGACCTCCGCCTCACCAATTGTTTCCCGACGGCAGCGGATATCCTCCAGATGCCGCCGCAGGCGCTGGACGCCCTCCGCGCTCAGGCGCACCTGGTCGGGCAGAGCCGCCGTGCGCGCGACGACGCGCCGTCTGTCACGCACCACGCTCACGATGCGCACGAGAGAGCAAAGCGTGAGATTCAAGCACAGGAGCACGAGCAGGGCGATGAAATACCAGCTCTGAAAGATCCTGTGCAGGCGCAGCATGAGGATCACACCGTGAAGGGACCCGTAGTTTTGCGCGTACCACGAGACCGCCTTGTCCTGTGGGATCAGCGAGCCCACAACGGAGCACAGGGCGATCAGCACCAGCAGGAGGATGCCGAAGCGCATGGATCGGATAAATCGCAAAGCTTTTTTCATGGAAACACTCCGATAAAAGCAGCCGCCCGCCGATTGAGGGCGGGCGGCGAAATGCCTTGTCTACCTATCTGAGCAAAGCGATGGCCTGATTGGTCAATGCCTCGGCTTTATCCAGGCAGTCATACGTAAGCGTGGGATTGTGGGCGCCCTCGGCATTTTCAACAAACACGAAGTCCCAATAGAACTGCGCGTCGCGCGCCAGACTGCGGACCTCATTGAGCTGCTCCTCAGTGTACTCACCGCTCTCAACGGCGTCCGCCAGCAGCTCCGTCAGGAATTCCAACTCATAGCCCACGGAGTAAGTGCGGGCCTCGACCTTCTCCTGTACGGCGTGCACCTCGCTCACCAGATCCGCGTGGCAGGACGAGCAGTTGTTCGCGATCAGCTCGGGATTGTCCAGCGGGCTCATGAGCTCGTGACTGCGGTAGCTGACACCCTCGGCGTTCACGGCGTCAGGCATGTGGCAATCGGCGCAGGTGAAGTCTCTCGCGTGCTGGCTGCCGGCCCCCAGGAAGGTCTCGAATTCGGGATGCTGCACCTTGATCTGTTTGACGCCCGTGCGCGGATTGGTATAATCCGTGAAGATCTGCCCGTCGGCAAAGTTGGAAGCGTCGTTGAAGTATGCCAGGATGGCGTCTGGCGCCATGCTCTCCAGGTCGTGGTGCGCGATCTTGGTCGCCTTGGTGACCGGATCGAAGTAATACTCGTTGTGGCACTGGCCACAGGCGAGGTTCGCGGGCGCGATGCTGTCAAAGTCGTCGCCGACCGCGTCGATCCAGTACGTATGGGTGATCGTGATCTCACCCGGGGTGTTGGCGTGGCAGTTATAGCAGCTGATGCCCTCGACGATCTGCTGCTGCACGTCCGTCCAGACGAGCTGATACGCCTCGTCGCCCATCTCGTTGACCATGTTGGTGAAGTCCGGCGTCTTGCAGGTCCAGCAGTTGGCCAACGCGTGGGGCCGACCGGTCTCCTCGATATCGGTCACGTCATAGAAGTGACCGCGCGCGCTGCCGTAGCTGTAGGCGAAGCCGTAGGGCTCGTACAGGGTCGGCAGCATGGGATACTGCTCCAGATAATCCACGATCTCATCGCTGTTGCGGGTCATGGTCCAACTCTCGTAGATGTCGGGATACTGCTCCGCCCAATCGGAAGCGTGCAGCACGGTAACGCCGGAATGGGTCTCCACCTTTTTGGCGATCGCCGTCGGCGCGCTCGCAACGCCGGGCTCCATGCCGAACGCGGAGGCGTCCAGCCCGCCGGAGGCCAGCGCGTCCCGGATCGCGGCCTTGATCGCCGTGGAGGTGATCGTCGCGCCGGAGACGCTGTCAACGTCCAGGCTCTGAGCTTCGTAGATCCGCCCCGGCAGCTCGTCGACGGCCACCGTGCCGATCCCGTCCGTCTCGCCCTGCTCCGTAACGCGGATTTGATACAGCTTGTCTGCAGTTGCGACGATCTCTACCTTGACGTCGCCGTTGCGGCCCGCGGCAACGCCCGTGAGCGTCATCGCGTCGGCCGGGATATCCGCAGCGTTCGCGCCCGCCGTCGTGACCCGGTTTCCGAGGATGATGTTCGCGACGAGGATCACGAGCAGGACGCAGCCGCAGGCCGCGCCCAGGATATCCAGCAGTTTTTCGTTCTTCTTTTTCTTGTCCATGTCTTCCTCCGTGCCGTTCTGAACGGTCAGCATTTACGGGAAAGCTTTGTTTGGTCATACCAACTTGAGTATATTATACTGCATATCACTCTCTTTTCTGTTGCATACGCAACAATCGCGGCGCCCCGCACGGGAGCGCCGCGATATCCATGTTCAATTCTTCAGCAGGAAGGTCCTGCCGTCGTAATCGATCAGCCCGTCCGCCTTCATCGCCATCAGCTCGCGAGACATCGCGCTGCGGTTGCTCTGCAGATAGCTTGCCATTTCCGTGCGATTGAGCGGGATGGTGATGTATTTCTGCCCCTGCTTGTCCGCAAGTATGCTCAGATAGGACAGGATCTTGTCCCGCAGCGATACCTTCGCCGCGACCTCGATGCGCTCGATCAGCTGCTGGTTCCTCTCGCCGATCATTTGCAGCAGGTTCTGCACCAGGCGGCCGTGGAACGAGCAGTTTTTCCGGCACGGCTCCCGGATGTGCTTGAGCGACAGGAACAGGATCTGCGCGTCCCGTGCCGCGTAGTAGGAGACGTACGAGTTCTTCTCCGGCTTCAGGGCGAAGGTCTCGCCCAGAATATCGCCCGGCTCCAGGTATGCAAGCATGATCTTGTGCCCGTGTGAGTCCTCCTTGAGCATGTGGACCATCCCGCTTAGAAGAAGCCCCACGTTCTCGACCGCATCCTGATCCAGCAGCACGTATTCGCCTCTGCTGTACCTGCGCTCGAAGGCGTGCAGACAGGTCAGCATGGCACCGCATTCCGCCGCTTCGATGTCTTTGAAAAAACGCATCCCGCTCAGCGCGCTCAGATCCGCTGCCATAGAATCCACTCCTTTTATCCCACGACAGTTGTCTTGCTGTACGGGATTATATCATAATACGTTCTGCAAGGCAATATGCGCGGCGCACCGGCACCGCAGTTGACTTTTTCCGTCCCAAATGGTAGATTTTTCGCAGAGGAGGGGCCGATATGAAGCTGCACGTTCTGCATTGCGGATATATCCAAGTCTCGGATACGGTGCCGTACGGCAACAGCATTGACCTGCGCAACACGCGCCGCCAGCTTTTCACCCCCGTCGATGAACGGCTCACGCTGCCTGTCTGCGCGTATCTGGTCGAGCATCCCGAGGGCCTCATTCTGGTCGATACCGGCTGGTGCCGTGATATCAGCCCCAACGGCGTCTACGATCCGAAGGCGGTCGCCCGGGCACTGCCCGCGCATATCGCCTCCCTGTTTCAGCCCTATCTGCCCGCGGGTATGGCGGTCCATGAGCAGCTCGCCGCCATGGGCGTACGGCCGGAGGATCTGCGCTGCGTCCTGCTGACGCATCTCGATCCCGACCACGTGGCCGGTCTGAAGCACGTCGCAAAGGCCGCGCGCATCGTCCTGCCAGAGGATGAATACTTCTGGTCCTGCCGCAGCGTATACAAGGCGCGCCAGCCGCAGAGCCTCTGGCTCGATCAGCCCATCGAGCGGCTGTATTACCGCGGCTCCCCTCTTGGGCCGAACCGCTGGGCGATCGACCTGTTTGGGGACGGCAGCGTCCAGATGGTCAACGTCCCCGGACACACGGACGGTCAGGCCGCGATCCTCCTGCGCAGCGACAGCCGCTTCGTGCTGCTCGCCGCGGACGCCGCTTACGCGCCGCGCAACTGGCGGGAGGGCATCACACCGGGCTTTGGCTTCGACCGCGGCAAGCAGCTGCGCTCCCTGCAGTGGATCGCGTCCATGGCGGCGGAGCCCGGCTGCGCCGCCGTGCTGTGCAGCCACGACCCTGCCGTCGCCCCGGGCGAGCTCGTCTTTTGACGCACGGTGTCGTGCAGGGATGCAGGCAGATGAGCGCAAATCCATGTCAGGTGGTAGAGCGTTCTTGATCTATTTTGTGCAGCTTGGCTATCACGTCGGGATCGACGTCTTTGCTCCACCCCGGAAACTGTTCCTCTATTCGTTCCACTGTCGACTTTTTGCTCAGCCTCTGCTTTATTCTGGCGTGATCCTCTTTGCTCAGCTCGCGCCACGGATTGTAGACGGTCTTGTTCACTGTTTCGCTTGCCATTCTCTTTCCCCTTTCGGCCAAAATAGTTGTTTTCTTGCGCTTCAGATGCGCTATCGGCCTTTGCAGTTTCCGTCGAATGCGCAAAAATCCTCCAGTGCATGGTCGCCAGCGTCATCCGGCATCAGGCATAACGTATCAGGGCTCATTACTGGAAACACTGGTATAATGCCCTATAATATTGCTCGTGATCCTGTCCTTCTGAGAGGCCAGAAACTCCTCCATCACCAGCCTCGATAATAACCCATTTCCC
>JAFUUR010000109.1 GCA_017477695.1 Oscillospiraceae bacterium
GAATACCCGCAAATCTTTTTGGAGCGGGCAACGAGGCTCGAACTCGCTACCTCCACCTTGGCAAGGTGGCGCTCTACCGGATGAGCTATGCCCGCGTGACCCCGCAGACGCGGGGTGGTGCCTCCGGTCGGAGTTGAACCAACGACACGCGGATTTTCAGTCCGCTGCTCTACCTACTGAGCTACAGAGGCGTATCAAGCTGCATACCTGTTCAGACCACCGATGGGAGTGGTGGGAACAACTGGACTCGAACCAGTGACCCCCTGCTTGTAAGGCAGGTGCTCTAACCAGCTGAGCTATGCTCCCGCATGACAGCTTTGTAATAATACTAAATAATCGCGAAATTGTCAATAACCTATTTCAAATTTTTTCGCCATTCCGCTTGGCGGCGAGGATTCCGCGCAGATCGTCCGGCGAGAAGCTGTAGGCGGCGTCGCAGAATTGACAGCTCACCCGGATCGGCTCCGCATCACGGATCATCTCCTCCAGCTCGGCGCCGTCGATGCAGGTGAGCGCCTCTTCCACGCGTTCGCGGCTGCAGTAGCAGCGGTAGCCGACCTCCGATTCGCCGACGATATGATAGGAAAAGCCGCGCAGCACCTGGCGGAACAGCTCTTCCGGCCCGTCCTCCGACAGGACGGTGGTGAGCTGATCCATCATGAAGATGTTCTCCTCCAGCGCTTCGATATCTTCCTCGGGCGCGCCGGGCATCAGCTGCACGATAAATCCGCCCGCCGCCTTTATGGAACGGTCGGTATCCACGAGCACGCCCAGCGCGCAGGCGGACGGCACCTGCTCGCTCTCGAGCAGGTAGGCGGTCAGATCCTCGGCGATCTCGCCGCTGACGAGCTCTGTGGAACCGATGTACGGTTCGCGCAGGCCGAGATCCCGGCTGACGGTGAGCATCCCGTCCCGACCGACGGCGCCGCCCACGTTCAGCTTCCCGTCCGGACGCAGCGGGAGCTCGACCGTGGGATCCTCCACGTAACCGCGCACGAAGCCGGCCGAGTCCGACACGGCGACCACGCTGCCGATCGGACCGCCGCCGTTGATGCGGATGGTCAGGCTCGCGTTGTCCTCCTTCATGCTCTCACCCAGAAGCGAGGCGGCGCAGAGCGCGCGCCCCAGCGCCGCGGACGCGGTGGGGGAGCAGCCGTGGATCTCCCGCGCACGCTGCACGGTCTCCCGGGCCGTCACGACGGCCATTTTGATGCTGCCGTCTCCGGCTGTGGCGTGTATGATCTTATCCATGTGCATCCTCCTGCCTTTCGGCGATGATGAAGAGCCGCCCCGCGTCGCCCTGCGGGCAGTCGGCGGTCAGGCGCACCCCGGCAAAGCCGTTTTGCTCCAGCAGCCGCCGCAACGCCTCCGGCTCGTGGGCGTATTCCACGTGCTCCTCCCCGCGGCGCTGCCAGAGCCGCCCGCGGCGCTCAAAGAGATCCATCCCGTAGCGCACGGCGCGCAGGCTCTCGTCGAACTCGGCGCGCCAGAGGCAGAGCAGATCCTCCGTCTCGTCGACGAAGACTTCTCCATCCAGGGAGCGGAACCATTCCGGCAAACGAACGTCAAATATTACGAGGCCACCGGGACGCACGAACAGCCGCAGCCGTCGGAAGACCTCCGGCAGCTCCTCGGGCGGGATATAGTTCATCCCGTCGAGCGAGCAGTAGGCGGCGTCGACCGTGCCGTAGAGGTCGAGCGCGGCGGCCTCCTGGCAGAGAAAGAGCGGCGTCGGCTCCAAAGCCGCACACTTCTCCCGCGCCTGCATGAGCATGTCCACCGAGGCGTCGGCGCCGATCATCTCGTAGCCGCGCCGGGCCATCTCCGCGGTCAGTGTGCCGGTGCCGCAGCACAGATCCAGCAGAAGACGGAATTCACCGCCGCAGCGTGCAAATTCCGCCTCGTAAAAATCAGCAAATTGTGGATAGGGGACGTCGCCTGTAAGCTGGTCATACCAGGCGGCCAGCGCCTGATAGCTGCTCATTCCGGCTTCTCCTTGACCCGATCGAAGACGACGCGGTAGCCGCCCTTGCCGTATTGCAGAGAACGGTTGACGCGGCTGATGGTGGCGCTTGAGGCGCCCGTCTCGGCCAGGATGTCGTTGTAGATCATACCGTCATCCAGACAGGAGGCTACCTGATAGCGCTGTTCCATGGCCATCAGCTCCGTTACGGTGCACAGATCGTCAAAAAAAGCCATGCACTCGTCCAGCGTCTGCAGCGAGAGGATCGCCTTATACATGGTTTCGTTCCGGGGTTTCCTGCGATGCTTGTTCATGCCGCCCTCCTGCGTTACATGGTGTGATGCATGAAATCATGTTACAACAGCAATTCAAAAATGTAAAGTGGTAAAGTGAAAAATCTGAAATTTTATTTTCCGGGCAAAAGCCCTTGCGAAAGAATTAACGGCAAGATATAATAACAACAAAAAGCGGGGCGGCGGTCGCCGTGCCCGGTCCGGACGCAAAGCGGGCATACTATGATCGGCCCGCGGAAAGGAAACGCTTATGAGCTATATGGCAGCTTCTGTTTTGAATATGCCGCTGATCTGGCTGATCGCGATGATCGCGCTGCTGGTCGTGGAAGCGGCCGTGCCGGGGCTGATCTCGATCTGGTTCGCGCTGGGCGCGCTCGCAGCCCTCATCTCCGCGCTGCTGGGCGCGGCGACGTGGCTGCAGGTCGTGTGGTTCCTGGTGGTGTCCATCGTGGCGCTGTGCTTTACACGCCCGCTGGCGAGGAAGTATATCAACTCCCGCATCGTGCCTACCAACGCGGATATGCTCGTCGGCAAGGAGTGCATCGTGCGCGAGCGGATCGACAACGTCGCCGGTACCGGCGCGGTCGCGGTCGACGGCAAGGTCTGGAGCGCGCGCACGGCGGCGGACGGGATGCCGGCCGAGCCGGGCGACGTGATGCGCGTCCTGTGCATCGAAGGGGTCAAGCTGATCGTGACGGCCCCGGCAGAAAAGTAAGTCGGAAACTATTTTCATATATTTAAGGAGGAACTGTTATGCCGTTCGTACTCATTATTCTGGTGCTGCTGATCGCGTTCATCCTGATTCGCAACATCCGCATCGTGCAGCAGGCAAAAGCGTACGTCATCGAGCGCCTGGGCGCCTACAAGGAGACCTGGGGCGTGGGCTTCCATGTCAAGATGCCGTTCTTCGAGAGAGTCGCCAAGATCGTGTCTCTGAAGGAGCAGGTGGCGGATTTCCCGCCCCAGCCCGTCATCACCAAGGATAACGTCACCATGCAGATCGATACCGTGGTCTACTTCCAGATCACCGACCCGAAGCTCTACACCTACGGAATCGAGCAGCCCATGGTGGCCATCGAGAACCTCGCCGCGACGACCCTGCGCAACATCATCGGCGACCTCGAGCTGGACCAGTGCCTCACCAGCCGCGATATCATCAACACCAAGATGCGCGCCATCCTGGACGAGGCGACCGACCCCTGGGGCATTAAGGTCAACCGCGTGGAGCTGAAGAACATCCTGCCGCCCAAGGAGATCCAGAACGCCATGGAGAAGCAGATGAAGGCCGAGCGCGAACGCCGTGAAGCCATCCTGCGCGCCGAGGGCGAGAAGCGCGCCGCGATCCTGGAGGCCGAGGGCGAAAAGGAATCCGCGATCCTGCGCGCCGACGCGAAGAAGATGCAGCAGATCCTGGAGGCCGAGGGCCAGGCGGAAGCCATCCTCAAGGTGCAGACCGCGACGGCC
>JAFUUR010000018.1 GCA_017477695.1 Oscillospiraceae bacterium
CGCGCGGGTCGTAGCCGTAGGTATTGGAGTCGCCGAGGCAGAGGATGCGCGGCATAAAAACACCTCCCGGAGTCCTGTCGCACACAGCCCCCGGCCGCGCGGCGGCGGGGGGCTGTCGTTTGCTTTGCGGCGCGGGCCGCGCTCAGTTCAGAAAATCGCGCAGCTTCTTGGAGCGGCTGGGATGGCGCAGCTTGCGCAGGGCCTTCGCCTCGATCTGGCGGATGCGCTCACGCGTGACGTTGAACTCCTTGCCGACCTCCTCGAGCGTGCGCGTGCGCCCGTCGACGATGCCGAAGCGCAGCTCCAGCACCTTCTTCTCGCGGGGGGCGAGCGTGTCCAGCACCTCCTCGAGCTGCTCGCGCAGCAGGGAGAAGCTCGCGGCCTCGGAGGGCTCGGAGGCGTCCTCGTCGGGGATGAAGTCGCCCAGGTGGGAGTCCTCCTCCTCGCCGATCGGCGTCTCGAGCGAGACCGGCTCCTGCGCGATCTTCAGGATGTCGCGCACCTTCTCGACGGGCATGTCCATCTCTGCGGCGATCTCCTCGGCGGAGGGGTCGTGCCCGAGCTCCTGCAGGAGCTGGCGCGAGACGCGGATGGTCTTGTTGATGGTCTCCACCATGTGCACGGGGATGCGGATGGTGCGCGCCTGGTCGGCGATGGCGCGGGTGATGGCCTGCCGGATCCACCAGGTGGCGTAGGTGGAGAACTTGTAGCCCTTGGTGTAGTCGAACTTCTCCACGGCCTTGATGAGGCCGAGGTTGCCCTCCTGGATCAGATCGAGAAACAGCATGCCGCGGCCCACGTAGCGCTTGGCGATGGACACGACGAGGCGGAGGTTCGCCTCCGTCATGCGGCGCTTGGCGTCCTCGTCGCCGTCGGACATGCGGATCGCCAGGGCGACCTCCTCCTCCGGCGTCAGCAGCGGCACCTTGCCGATCTCCTTGAGATACATGCGCACGGGGTCGTCGGTGGCGAAGTTGTCGATCAGAGCGTCGGTGTCGGTGATCTCCTCCTCGGTGACCTCCTCGATCTGCGCGAGATCCTCCACCTCGGGGGCCACGTCGTCGATGGGGGGCAGCGCGTCCACGGAGGCCACGTCGATATCCACGCCGTTCTGCTCGAGCGTCTCGTAGAACTTGTCCACGACCTCGGCGTCGAGATTGAGCTCCTCGAGCACCTCCAGCTCCTTGGCGCTCAGGCGGCCGAGCTTCTTGCCCTTTTCGAGCAGGTCGTTCAGGCGCTCCTCGGGCGTCTTGTTCGCGTCGGCGGGCGAGGTCTCCTTTTTCTTGGCGCTGCGCTTGCGCGGCTTGGGCAGCTCCGTCTCCTTCTGGGAGGCGATATCGCTGATGGAGGCCTCCTCCAGCAGCTTGTCGGCCAGGCTCTCCAGCTCTTCCTCGGTGAATTTCATTTCGTCAGACATCTTTTCCCTTGAACCCCTTTCTTTCTCTCAGGCTTTCCGCCAGGGCACGCAGATCGCTGCTGCCGGCGCGCAGTCTTTTCCGTTCACGGATCTTCTCTATGTAATCGTTCAGCGCCCGCTCGCCGCTCGAGAGCAGCTCGGGCTTCTGCAGGATGCTCACCAGCAGGCTCATCTCCTGCAGGGTCAGCGCCTCGCTCAGCGAGGCCGTGCTCACCGCGGACCCAGCGTCGATGCGCGCGCGGACGGCGGCGTAGATATGGCCCAGGGCTTCGGAGCTGAAGTCCTCCGCCGGGGGCAGCTCCGGCGAGCGGCCCAGGGCCGGGTCGAGATACAGCAGGCGGATGAGCCCCTCCTCCGCGGCCGCCGAGGAGGGATCGGCGTAGCGCAGATCCTTGTCGGGCGGCTGGGCCTGCCGCTCCGGCCGGGTCTGCTGCCGCTCGCCGTCGCTCCGGGCGCGGCTGAGCAGGCGCTTGCGCCGCCGCTCCACCTCGGCCGTCACGGCGTCGGCCCCGATCCCGGCGAGGCTCGCCACGCGCATGGCGTAGACCTGCCGCTCCACCGCGCCGGGCAGGCGGGCGACGAGGTCGGTCGCCTCCTTGAGGAAGTCCACCTTCTGCTCGTCGACCGTGAGATCGTACTTGTCGGTCACGCTGCGCAGGCGGTAGTCCACCTGGTTCTCCGAGGCCTCGAGCAGCTTGCGGAAGGCCTCCGGCCCCTTGGTCTGGATAAATTCGTCCGGGTCCTTCGCGCCGCTCATGCGCAGCACCTTGACGCGCAGGTCCAGCTTCTCGAGGATGCCGATGGCCCGCTGGGCGGCCTTGACGCCCGCCCCGTCGTTGTCGTAGGCGATGATGACCTGGTCGGTGTAGCGGGAGATGAGGCGCGCCTGCTCCGGCGTGAGCGAGGTGCCGAGCGAGGCGACGGCCGAGTCGAAGCCCGCCTGGTGCAGGGAGACCACGTCTATATTGCCCTCCGAGAGGATTATATATCCGCTTTTGGACTTTTTAGCCAGATTGAGCGCGAAGAGGTTCCGGCTTTTGTTGAAGACGGGCGTCTCCGGGCTGTTCATGTACTTGGGCTCCCCGTCGCCGAGGATGCGCCCGGAAAAGCCGATGACGTTGCCGCGCACGTCGATCACGGGGAACATGAGGCGGTTGCGGAACACGTCGTAATAGCCGCCGTTCTTGCCGCGGCGGGCGAGCCCCGCGTCGAACAGCTCCTTTCCCGTGAAGCCCTTCTGCTCCATCGCGCGCAGCAGACCGTCCCACCCGTCGGGCGCGCAGCCGAGGCCGAAGGTCTTGGCCGTGGCGGGGGAGATGCGGCGCTTGGCCATATACGCTCCGGCGCTCTGCCCGGCGGGGGTGGAGAGCTGGGCGTAGAACCAGCGCGCGGCCTCGCGGTTGAGGGCGAGCATCCGCTCGCGGCGGCGGCTCTCCCGGTCGTCCGTCTGCTCGGGGACGGGCATGCCCGCCCGGCGGGCGAGAAACTCCACCGCCTCGGGGAAGGTAAGGTTCTCGATCTCCATGATGAAGCTGATGACGCCGCCGCCCTTGCCGCAGCCGAAGCAGTGATAGATCTGCTTGTCCGGCGAGACGGAGAAGGAGGGCGTCTTCTCGCTGTGGAAGGGGCAGAGGCCGAAGAGGTTCGCCCCGCTGCGCTTGGAAAGGCGCACATAGCCGGACACCACGTCCACGATATCGCTGCGGTCCACCAGCTCGGTTATGAAGTTTTCGGGAAACGGCATACGGCACACCGCCTTTCCGCAGAGCGCTCCGTGCGCCCGTCTCTTGCTTACTTAAAATAAACGACAAAAAACGAAGTTTTATTTCACCGTCCACGCGAAGGGGATGAAAAGCTCTCCGTATTTTTCCATGGCGTAGCTGTCGGTCATGCCGGAGATGTAATCGCAGGCGGCGCGGCCGGCGCCCTCGGCCTCGGCGATGGCGAGAAACTGCGCGGGCATCGTCTCGGGCCGGGCGGTATAGTACTCGTACAGGCGCTCGAGGATCCCGTCCACCTTGCTCTCCTCGCCCTTGGCGACGGGGTTGGTGTAGACGTCGGAAAACATATAGCCCTTGAAGTAGAGGAAGACCTCCCGCATCCGCTCCGAGAGGCGGATCTCGCCCCCGGTGCTGCTCGCGATCATGTCCTTCATGAACGCGTCGATCCGCTCGCTGTTGCGCTCGCCGCAGTTGTCGCGGATGCGCGCGGGCACGGCCTGCGCCGTGAGGATGCCGGCGCGGATGGCGTCGTCCAGGTCGTGGTTGATGTAGGCGATCTGATCGCACAGCCGCACGGTCACCGCCTCGGGGATATCGTCCGGTGCGCCGTGGGTGTGGTGCAGGATGCCCATGCGCGTCTCATAGCAGAGGTTCAGGCCCCGGCCGTCGCGCTCGAGCACGTCCACCACGCGCAGGCTCTGCTCGTAGTGCTTGAAGCCCTCCGGGTAGATCCGGTCGAGCGCGCGCTCGCCCGCGTGGCCGAAGGGCGTGTGGCCCAGGTCGTGCCCCAGGGCGATCGCCTCGGTCAGATCCTCGTTGAGGCGCAGGGCCCGCGCCACCGTGCGCGACAGGCGCGCGACCTCCAGCGTGTGGGTCAGCCGGGTGCGGTAGTGATCCCCCTCCGGCTGGAGGAAGACCTGCGTCTTGTGCTTGAGGCGGCGGAAGGACTTGGAGTGGATGATGCGGTCCACGTCCCGCTGGAAGCAGGGGCGGATCTCGCACGGCGGCTCCGGCTGCAGCCGGCCGCGGCTGTTTTCGGACAGCAGGCCGTAGGGGCCGATCAGCAGATGCTCGGCCTGCTCACGCTCCACGCGGGGGATCGCCATGGGACCACCTCCATCGGTTTTTTGGGGTACAATAATCTTATACGACGCGAATTTTTATTTCCCTTTCTTTTTTGCGGAAATTTTTTTCGCGCTCCGGACGGCGTGTGCGCGCGGGACGGGGACGTCCGCGGACGTCCCGGGGCTACCGTACCGTACCTGACCTAACCGTACCGAACCAGACCGTACCGTACCAGGTATATTTGTGGCAGTGACGGTGGCGGCGCGGGCGCGTGCGCGGGGGAGGGGCGTAACGCGCACAAAACGGACACGTAACCGTCACGTAACGGGGCTACCGTACCTAACCTAACCTAACCGTACCGTACCAGACCGTACCAAGTATATTTTTGGCAGTGACGGTGGCGACGCGGGCGCGGGGACACGCACGGGCGAGTGTTCTGTTTATCCGAATTTTAACTTGACAAAACGGCCGAAATGTGGTAAGGTATAACCGAACTTGAAGCCCGGATCCCACGTTGGCGGCGCGCGGGAGAGGGCGCAAAAAAGCCCTTCCTTCGCGCAAGGCGAGGAAGGGCCTGGGGCTCGCAGTTCGTTTTCGTTTCCCATCTCCCGCGGCCCGCGTCCCGCGGCGGCGCGTCAGCGCAGGGGGACGGGGCGCAGCGCCTCGCCGGTGACGACCGGCGTGACCGCGCCGGCGCTCACGTCGAAGATGCGCGCGAGGAAGGCTTCGGCCTTCTCGGCCGGGATCAGGCCGCGGATCACGACGGCCGCGCCGTAGTCCACGTCCTCGGCGACCCCGCCGCAGGCGGCGAGCTCCTGCTTCATCCGCTCGGCCGCGGCGTAGGAGCAGGGGATCTCCAGCGCCGTCCAGCGACGCACGACGGACAGCCCCGCCGCGTCGAGCGCGTCCTTGGCGCTTTTGGTGTAGGTGCGCAGCAGGCCGCCCGTGCCGAGCAGGACGCCGCCGAAGTAGCGCGTGACGACGCACACGAAGTCGCTCACGCCCTCGCGCCGGAACACCTCCAGCATCGGCAGGCCCGCGCTGCCCTGGGGCTCGCCGTCGTCGGAGTAGCGCTCCGGACCGCCGCGCAGGGCGTAGCACCAGCAGTTGTGCCGCGCGTCGTAATACTCTTTTTTCATGGCGGAGACGAAATCGCGCGCCTCCTCCTCGCTTTGCACGGGCCGGACATGGCCCAGGAAGCGGGAGCGCTTCTCCGTGAACGCCGCTTCGCCCGCGGCGGTGGGCACGTAGTACTCGCTCATAGCGGCCTCCGTTTGCAGTTTCGGGCGCTTCGCCGCGCCCGCCGGGGGAGCTAATCCTCCCAGTCCTCCTTCGGGGCGGCGTAGCCGGGGATATAGGCCGTGACCCGGCCGAAGAGCGCCGGCGGCACGACCGCCTCCACGGCGATGCATTCGTCGGTATAGTCCGTCTCCAGCACGGCGGCCTCGCGGTTCAGCAGATCCAGCAGGCCCGCCTCGGCGTAGGGGATGCGCAGCGACACGCGGCGCTTCCCGCGGTCGAGCAGCTCCGAGAGGCGGCGCGTGAGCACGTCCGCGCCCTCGCCGCTTTTGGCCGAGATGCACACCACGTCCTCCCCGTGGGGCAGGATGCCGAGGTAGGCGTCGCACTTGTTGAACACGCGCAGGCAGGGCGTGCCCTCGGCGCCGAGCTGGCGGATCAGCCCGTCCACCACGCGCGCCTGCTCCTCCCACTCGGGGTTGGAGATATCGATCACGTGCAGCAGCACGTCGGCGTAGCGCAGCTCCTCGAGCGTGGCCTTGAAGGCCTCGATCAGATGCGTGGGCAGCTTGCGGATGAAGCCGACCGTGTCCGACAGCAGCACCTCCGTGCTCTCGTCCACGCGCAGGCGGCGGGTGGTGGTGTCGAGCGTGTCGAAGAGGCGGTCGTTGGCCGGGATGTCCGACCCGGTGAGGCAGTTGAGCAGGGTGGATTTGCCCGCGTTCGTATAGCCCACGAGGGCGACGACGGGCATCGCGTTCTTCTCGCGGCGGCGGCGCTGCGTGCCGCGCACCTTGCGCACGGCCGCGAGCTCCTCCTCCAGCTTCTGGATCTTGCGGCGGATGTGCCGCCGGTCGGTCTCGAGCTGGGTCTCGCCGGGGCCGCGCGTGCCGATGGGCGAGGAGCCGCCGGAGGCCGTCTGGCGCACGAGGTGCGTCCACATGCCGGTCAGCCGCGGCAGGAGATACTTGTACTGCGCGAGCTCCACCTGCAGCTGGCCCTCGCGGGTCTGCGCCCGCTGGGCGAAGATGTCCAGGATGAGGCCGGAGCGGTCGAGCACCTTGACGCCCAGCTCCTCCGACAGCACGCGCATCTGCGAGGGGCTGAGCTCGTTGTCGAAGACCGCGAGGTCGCAGGCGTTGGCCTCGATGAGCTCCTTCATCTCGCGCACCTTCCCGTCGCCGATGAAGCTGCGCGGCTCGGGCGTCGGCCGGCTCTGGATCAGCATCGCGACGGTCTCGCCCCCGGCGGTCTCCACCAGGGCGCGCAGCTCCTCCATGGAGATCTCCGTGGAGCGCTCGTGCTCGTCCATGCTCGCCGCGGCAAGCCCCGCGAGCACGGCCCGTTCTTTTTTGATCTCGGTATTTTCCAAATCTGCTCCTTGCGTTGCGTTCGTCTCGTGATCGGGAAAGCGCGGTTTTCGCAGGTCGTTTTCGTTTTTTTCCGCTGCGCTCAGGGCGCGTCTTTGCGCACGAGCACGCGCTCGACGCGGCGCCCGTCCACGGCGAGCACCGTGACGCGCAGCCCCTCGCAGCGGAAGCTGTCGCCCGCCTTGGGGAAGGCGCCGAAGCGCTCCACGGTCCAGCCGCCGACGGTCTCGCTCTCGGCCTCGAAGGCGTCCTCGTCCAGGCCGAGCAGCTCGATGAAGTCGGCGATGACCATGTCGCCGTCGAGCTCGTACTCGCCCTCGGCGCGCTCGACGACCTCCTGCTCGACGGTGTCCGTCTCGTCCCAGATCTCGCCCACGATCTGCTCCAGCACGTCCTCCATCGACAGCACCCCGAGGGTGCCGCCGTACTCGTCGGACACGATCGCCAGATGCTGCTTGGCCCGGCGCAGCGCGCTGAGCACCTGGGGCAGCTTCATGGTCTTGTATACGTAGATGGGCGGCATGAGCAGGCCGCGGATATCCGCGCGCCCGCCGTCCGTCATGGCCTTGAGGAAGCGGTTGAGGTACAGCACGCCTATGACGTTGTCGATGCTGTCCTCGTAGACCGGCAGGCGGGAATAGGGCGCGTCCTCGACGACGGAGAGGATCTCCTCCCAGTCGTCGTCGATATCGATCGCGACGACGTCCACCCGGGCGGTCATGACCTCGGAGGCGGCGATCTCGGAAAAGTCGATCGCGGCCTGGACGAGCTCGGAGCGGTCCTCGTCGAGCACGGCCTCGTCCTCGGCGGTCTCGATGAGCGACTGCAGCTCCTCCACGGCCTCGTCCTCGTCGGCGGCGGCCTCGTCGCGCATGCGCGCGGTCAGCAGGCCCGTCAGCTTCACGACGAGCCAGATGAGCGGCAGCAGGACGGCGTGCAGCGCGCGCACGGCGTACGCGTCCCGCACGGCGAGGCGGTTGGCGTTTTTCTTGGCGGTGATCTTCGGGATGGTCTCCCCGAAGACGATGATCAGCAGCGTGATGACGACGGTGGCGAGCCACGTGCGCTCCGCGCCGCCGGTCAGCAGGATGACCAGCACCGACGTCAGCGAGGACGCGGCGATGTTCACGAGGTTGTTGCCGATCAGGATGGCGCTGAGCGCGTCGTCGAAGCGCTCCGTGATGCGCACGGCGACGCCCGCGCGCTTCGAGCCCTCGTCCCGCAGCCGCTCCAGGCGGACGCTGCTGCAGGAGGAATAGGCCATCTCGGCGCCGGAGAAGAAGCCGGAGAGCAGCACGCACGCCACGATCCCGGCCAGGACCAGATACAGCGTCATGCCTCACCGCCCCCTTCCTCGTTCGCCTCGGGCAGCTCGACGGTCAGCTTGCGGATGCGGTTGTGCTCCATGGCGGAGACGGTGACCTTCAGCCCGTGATAGCGGAAGCTCTCCCCGGGGCGGGGGATGGCGGTGAACTGCTCGTAGGCCCACTCGCCCATGAGCGTGTTCACGAGCTCCTCGTCGGCCTCGGGGTCCTCGAAGCCGATCTGCTCGAACACGTCGCTCACAGACTCGTCCGCGTCGGCCTGGAAGAGATTGTCGCCCAGGCGGGTGAGGCTCTCCTCCACGACGTCGTCCTCGTCCCAGATCTCGCCCACGAGCTCCTCGAGGATGTCCTCCACGGTGACGATGCCGAGCGTGCCGCCGTAGTTGTCGGTGACGACGGCCATGTTCTGCCGCCTGCGCGACATGACCGGCAGCAGCTCGTCGATGTTCGTGCTCTGGTGGACGAACAGCACCTCGTCCAGCAGCGGGCGCAGGTCGAGCTGCGGGCCCTCGCGCAGGTAGGCCTTGATGTAGCGGCGGATCTGCAGCACGCCGATGACGTTGTCGATGCTGCCCTCGTAGACGGGCAGGCGGCTGTGGTTCTGCGCCTTGATGCGCTCGAGGATCTCCTCCCGGGAGTCCTCGATGTCGATGGCGACGAGATCCACGCGCGGCGTGAGCACGCTCTCCACCGTCACGTCCCCGAACTGCAGCGCGGAGGCGATCAGATCGCCCTGCTCCTCGTCGAGGCTGCCCTCCTCGGTCATGTCCTCGATGATGTCGTACAGCTCATCCTCCGTCACGGACAGCTCCGGCTCGCCCCGCGTGAGGCGCGTCGCGGCCTGGCCGATCAGCGTCAGCACGGCGGAGAGGGGATAGAACAGCTTCATGCACAGGCGCAGCCCCGGCGCGCACACCTTGGCGAAGCGCTCCGGCTGCTTCTTGCCCACGCTCTTGGGCAGCATCTCCCCGGCGAAAAACACGGCGACGGTCGTCACCACGGTGCTCAGCGTCACCGCGCTCAGACCCCACCGGCGCGTGACCGCCACGGTCACGACGGCCGCCGCGGCGATGTGGGCTATGTTGGTGCCGATCAGGATGGTGCTGATGGCACGGTCGAAATGATCCAATACGTACAGGGCTTTTTCGGCCCGGGCGTCGCCGCGGTCGGCGGCGGCGCGGATCTTGGCGCGGGAGGCCGAGGCGAAGGCTGTCTCCGCCACGGCGAAGTACGCCGCGCACAGCAGAAAAGCGATTGCGCATATCCAGGGCAATCGACTGCCGTCATCCATGGAGGACGTTCAACTCCTTTTTTTGATACCACCGCCGCGGCGCGGCGCGCGGTACGATAAATTACCGTTCAATATATCATATTCGCCCGCGCTCGTCAACAAGGACTGTCGGGCGGCTGCTGCATAGGACCCGGGCCGCGTCCGGGGCCTGCGCCCGGCGCGCAGAAAGAGACCGCGCGGCCCTGCGGCGGCGCGGTCTCCCGGCGTCTGATGGCGTTATTCAGCTCTTCGCGCCCTTGAGCGGCAGCCGGATGGTCAACTGCGCGCCGCAGCGCGGGCAGATATAGTCCTCGTAGCCGTGCTCGGTCTCGGTGGAGGGCTTGCGGAAATTGGGGTGGTCGAAGTCGAACGGATGCTCGACGCAGAGCGTGGCGTTGAAGCTCAGATAGTTGTGCAGCGGCAGGCCCTGGCAGTACTCGGCGCGCCAGTAGCGGGCCCAGAGCTTCTCGTCGCGCTCGAGCGGATGATCCATATCCACGTAGCCGTTCTCGTCCACGGCGTAGAACTTGTCGGCGATGTAGAGCGTGGTGTCGCTCGGCATGCGCCCGTCGAGCAGGTCGAACTTCTGCAGGCTCACGGGGCTGTAGTACCGCGTGCCGCCGGCCTCCTCCTGAAAGCCATAGAGCATGAAGCCGTTCTCCCCGCCGAAGAGATACTCGCCGCGGTACTCGAGCACGGCGTGCCCCGTGACGGGCACGCGCTCGCCGTCGCCCGTCTTGGCCAGGGCGCGCACGCCCCAGCCGGTGTGGTCCAGCTCTGCCTCGGCGACGACGGCCTTGCCGCCCGTGAGCAGCTCCTTCGTCTCGGGGCAGACGTTCGTGTGCGCGAGCACGCGCTCGACCACGGCCGCGTCCGCGGCGGTCACTCCGGGGACGGACCCGTCCACCAGCACCAGCAGCGCCTGGTCGGTCGCGGCCTCGGCCTCGCCGGTGAAGAAGGGCAGCGCAGGGAAGATCGCCAGCGCCAGCAGCAGACAGAAGAGCCTCTTCATACTTTTATTATATTTCATGTCGTTCCTCTCCTTTCACGGCCGCGCAGCCTGCGCGCCGTTCTGCTCTCAGTATACCCGCAGCGGGGCGAAAAGTCAACGAAACCCTGCCGGGAATTGGAGATTGACAAGCGCCCCGGCGCGTGATATGATGCGATAGTCAAATGGCTTTGACGGAGAACGCCGCGCAGGCAGCCGCGCAGAGAGGGCAGGCCAGGGCTGAGAGCCGCCCCGGGGGCCGCGCAGGGGCGTACCGCTCCCGAGCCGGGCGGAGGCAATGCCGCCCCGTACCGCGCACGTTACGCGCACGCGAGTGAAACAGCAAGGTGGGACCGTGTATTCTATGCACCCTTGGCGCAGGCCGGGGTGTTTTTATTTTTATGGAGGATAGCGTATGAAGATCATTTACAGGGACGGTACCGTGGCCGAGTGTCCGCCCGAGGAGGAGCTGCACGTCCTGCGCCACTCCGCGGCGCATATCATGGCCCAGGCGATCAAGCGCCTGTTCCCGGAGGCGGACTTCGCCTACGGCCCGGCGACGCAGAACGGCTTTTACTACGACGTCGATCTCGGCGAGCGCAAGCTCACGCCGGAGGATCTCGAGGCCATCGAGAAGGAAATGAAGAAGATCTGCAAGGAGAACCTCCCCTTCAAGGCCTATATGCTCGACCGCGAGGGCTCCAAAAAGCTCATGGCCGAACGCGGCGAGAAGTATAAGCTCGAGCACATGGAGGATCTCGCCGGCGAGACGGAGTTCAGCTTCTACCAGCAGGGCGAGTACGTGGACATGTGCCTCGGGCCGCACCTGTGCTACACCAAGGCCCTCAAGGCCTTCAAGGTGACCCAGCAGTCCGGCGCGTACTGGAAGAACGACAGCAGCAACAAGATGCTCACGCGCATCAACGGCGTGGCCTTCCGCACCGCGGAGGAGCTCGCCGAGTGGGAGCGCCAGCAGGCCGAGGCGCGCGAGCGCGACCACCGCAAGATCGGCCGCGAGATGCAGTTGTTCATGACGGACGAGCTGGTCGGCCGCGGCCTGCCCATGTTCCTGCCCAACGGCTACACCATCTGGCAGGAGCTGGAGGAGTATATCAAGGAGAAGGAGCGCCGCCTGGGCTATCAGCACGTGATGACCCCCTGCGTCGGCACCGTGGACCTGTACAAGACCTCCGGCCACTGGGACCACTACAAGGACAACATGTTCCCGCCCATGGAAATGGAAGGCGAGAACTTCGTGCTCCGTCCCATGAACTGCCC
>JAFUUR010000019.1 GCA_017477695.1 Oscillospiraceae bacterium
CTTCCATGACCACGTCGGAGAACATCTGGATGAAACGACGGTAGGAGTCGTAGACAAAGCGCTCGAACTTGGGATCGGGGTTGCCCTTGATCATGGCGGCGACGACGTCGTCGTTCAGGCCGAGGTTCAGGATGGTATCCATCATGCCGGGCATGGAGGCGCGCGCGCCGGAACGGACGGAGACCAGCAGAGGATTGGTCAGATCGCCGAACTTCTTGCCGTTGATCTCCTCCATGACCGCGACGTTCTTCATGATCTCAGCCATGATCTCGTCGTTGATCTGGCGGCCGTCGGCGTAATACTGGGTGCAGGCCTCGGTGGTGATGGTGAAGCCCTGCGGGACGGGCAGGCCGATATTGCTCATCTCGGCCAGGTTCGCGCCTTTGCCGCCCAGCAGCTCACGCATGTTGGCGTTGCCCTCGGAAAACAGATAAACGTACTTTTTGCTCATGTTTTCGTTCCTTTCTATATGAAATAAAATACTCTTCGGGTCATTGTTTAGATTACCACAAACCCCTGTGATTTATCAATGCATTTTAGTCACAAATCCTGAGAAAGAATACTGAAAATTTCGTCGGAGATTTTTGCAAAACCAACAATATCCAGTACTTCTCCGCGGATTTTTGTATCGAAACCGCATTTTTCGACCGCCCTTGCGAGCTCCTCCCGCGTCAGCTCGCCGAAGGCCGCGCCGAGGGCGTTGACCAGGGTCTTGCGCCGCTGGTTGAAGGCCGCGCGGATGACGCGCTGCAGCAGCTCCTCGTCCCGCACCGGCACGGGCGGCGCCGCGCGCCGCGTCAGCCGGATGACGGCGGAGGTCACCTTCGGCTGCGGGATAAAGCAGGAAGGCGGCACCTCGAACAGCAGCTCCGGCTCCGTGTGCCACTGGACGAAGAGCCCGAAAGCGCCGTAGGCGGCGCTCCCGGCCGGCGCGCAGATACGCTGCGCCACCTCGCGCTGGACCATCACGGTGATCTGCCCGAAGCAGCCTGCGCGGATCAGTGCCGTGAGCACCGGGCTCGTCACGTTATAGGGGAGATTGGCGCACACGACCGGGCGCAGGCCGTACAGCCGCTCCGCCGCCAGCGCGGCGAGATCCTGCTTGAGCACGTCGCCGAACAGCAGCTCCACGTTCTCCCGCCCTTCGAGCGTCTCCTCGAGGATAGGCCGGAGCGAACGGTCTAGCTCTACGGCGAGGACCTTCCCCGCCCGGTCGGACAGCTCCGCCGTCAGGCAGCCGATGCCCGGGCCGATCTCCAGCACGCCCGTATCGGCGTCGATCCCGGCGCTGCGCGCGATCTCGGCCGGGACCCAGTCCGCGATCAGAAAATTCTGCCCCAGCGCTTTGGAAAAGCGAAACCCGTGCCGGGCGAGCAGCGCCCGGATCTGTTGGATATCGGTCAGCTTCATGTCCTGTCCTTCAAAAGCTTCTCATAGGCCTGGCGGGCGGTGTCGTGCCCCGGCTCGCTGGCGATGAGCAGGTTGCCGCGGTAGCGGTAGCCGGTCTCGCGCAGGAGCACCTGCATGGCCTTGTTCTTCTTGTGCGTGTCCGTGCGGATGCAGCGCAGGCCGTAGGCGCGGCACTGCCGCTCCACGCAGCGCAGCATCTGCGCCGACATCCCGCTCCCGCGGTAGGCGGCGGCCACCGCCGCCCGGTGGAGCACGCAGTACGCCGGGCCCTCGGTCCACTTGCCGTCCGTGATGCCCGCGTAGCTCTCCTCCTCCGCCGTAGACAGCACGAAGAACGCGGCGATCTCACCGCCGTGGCAGACGACGAAGCATTCGCCCCGCGCCATGTCCGTCCGGAAGATCTCCTCCGAGGGGTATTCGCCCTGCCACTGGTCCACGTTGTGCCTGCGCAGCGAGACGCGAGCCTCGTCCACGATGCGCAGGATCTCCGGCAGATCCTCCTCCTGCGCCTGCCGGTAGGTCACCTCCCGGTCGAGCTTCATGCGTCCGGCCTCCTTTTCCATTTCCTGCAGCAGCTTTCTGTCCGCCGGGTCCGTGAGAGCGAGCTTTGCGAACAGATCCGGCCGCCGCGCGCGCGTGCGGGCAAGCTGCTGCCTGCGCCGCCAGGTCTCGACCCGGCTGTGGTCGCCCTGCAGCAGGACCTCCGGCACGCTCCTCCCCTCCCAGACCTCCGGGCGGGTGTCCTGCGGGTACTCGAGCAGACCGTCCCAATGGCTCTCGCCCGTGTAGCACTGCTCGTCGGCCAGTACGCCCGGCACGAGCCTGCACACGGAGTCCGCCACGGCCATGGCTGCGATCTCTCCGCCGGTGAGCACGAAGTCCCCCAGCGAGAGCTCCTCGTCCACGCAGGCCTCGATGAAGCGCTCGTCCACGCCCTCGTAATGGCCGCAGACCAGCACGAGATGATCGTAGTCCCGCTGCAGGCGCTTGGCCGTCTCCTGGGTGTAGGGCTGCCCCTGCGGGGTCAGATAGATCACCCGGCTGCGCAGCCCCTTTGCGGTTGACATAATATTTTCCAGGCAGGACTTTAACGGCTGCGCCATCATCACGCAGCCCCAGCCGCCGCCGTAGGGATAATCGTCCACCTGATTCTGTTTGTTTTCCGTATAGTCCCGGATCTGCACGCAGTTGATCTCCACGATGCCTTTCTTGGCCGCCCGGCCGAGGATGCTCTCGTGCAGGACCGCGTTCACGGTATCGGGAAACAGGGTCATGATATCGATACGCACGCGCTCACATCCCTTCGATGAGGCGGACAGTGATGACGCCGCGCTCCAAATCGGTTGACATAACAAATTCCGGAATAGCGGGGATCAGATGCTCCGTCTCCCCCTTGACCACGTAGATATTGGACGCGGGACGCTCGAGCACCTCGGTCAGCACGCCGAGCGCGCGCCCCTGCTCGTCCACGACGCGGCTGCCGATGATATCCTGCAGGAAGTAGGTCCCCGCCGGAAGGTGCGCGTCGGCCCGGTCAATGTAGACGGTCCTGCCCTTGAGCGCCATGGCGGCGTTCACGTCGTTCACGCCCTCCAGCGCGCAGAGCAGGAAGCTCTTGTGCACGCGCGCGGAGAGGACGGCGCGTGGGCTGCCGTCGATATACAGCCGGCGAAATCGCTTCATGAACTGCGGACTGTCCAGCCAGACCTCGATCTTCACCTCTCCGGCCACGCCGTGGGTATTGACGATCCGCCCGGCCTCGATATATTGCTGTTTTTCCATACTCTACCTCCGTTCAGGCCTCGCCTCAGGTCTCCCAGGGCATGACCTTTTCGCCCCAGGGGGCCTTCGCCTCCTCGGGGATCGTAAAGCTCTGCGCCTCGTCGAACTGCGACAGATCCACGCTCAGCCGCAGCCGCGTCACGTGCGCCTCGAGGCCCAGCGTGTCGATCTCTGACGCTTCGCGGAAGGAGCGCAGCTGCTTTGCGGCCATCCGGTCGCCGACAGCCGTCGCGTCCACCTCCAGCCGGACGAGCATGCCCGTGGCGTTATCCAGCCACAGATAGGCGGGCGCGTCGGCCACCTCTTCAAACAGATCGTCCGCCAAGCGCAGGCCCAGCCCGCCGCGCAGCGTGTCCTCCACCGAGAAAAGCTCCAGCAGGCTCTGCAGGTACGCGCCCTCCAGGATGCCGAGATAGCAGGTCGTTCCCTCCCGCTGCATCTCCGGCTCGTCCGTCACGGCGAAGCTCTCCACCCCGGCGATCAAGGGGCGCAGCGCGCTCACGCGCGCGGTCTCCTGCAGGGCGAAGCCCTGCTTTTCCCAAATGCTCCCGCCGTTTGCGAGGCTGTAGAGGAAAATGACGTCCCCGTCCTTTTCCAGATAGATCTCTTTTCTGCTCTCAAAGCCGGGGATCTGCAGCACCGTGTCCATCTTGGCCAGCAGCGGATCGACGAACAGCTCCCCGCTCCCGGTGAGCGAGCCCGTGAGCGGCAGGACCGCCGGCATCGCGGGCTCCGTCTCCTCCGGGGCTTCCGGCTGCGGCGCCGTCTCACCGTCCGCCTCGTCCTGCGCCGGCTCGGGCAGGCGCTCCAGAGCGAGCTCCAGCTCGGCGCTGAACGCGTAGTGCAGGTCGTGCAGCTTGCTCATCTTCTGCAGCGCCCTGGCCATCTTCGTATCAAAGACCCCGCAGCCGGAAAGGCTCAGGAGCAGGGCCGCCGCCAGCACCAGCGCCGCGGCAGATCGGATGCGTCTCATGGTATGCCTTCTTTCCTATTCCGATCCCTTGCGGCCGCCGCGGCGGCCGCTTCGTCATGCGGATACTTTACCACACTTTCCCTCGTTTGCCAATACGGGGAAAGGATCACCCCGGCCGGAAACGGCCGGGGTGATCCTTTTTTGTACGATGCTTAAGCGGCCAGCGCCGACTGCGGGATATCCACGCTCTCCACTGCGTCGAAGTCATACAGCTCGATCACGGCCTGGGCGTTTTCGATCTCGAGCTTGAGGCCGAGCGCGCTCAGATCGATGCTTCCGAGCCCGGCGCCGTCCGTGATCTGCTCGACCAGCACGTCCATCACGAGCTCGATGAGGTCCTGCATGAGCGCGGTCATATCCATGGTATAGCGCACGAGCATGTCGCTCTTGTTGTCGATCGCCACGGTCGCGGGGATATCGCTCAGATGGGAGAAGTCCACGCCGGACAGATCGATGTCGTCCAGACTCTCGCTCAGCGCGTCGAGAACGCCTGTGGCGTTGAGCGCGACGCCGATATCTTCCCCGGAGATGACGCCCGTGTACACGGTCGCCGCGGAGCCGCGCACGCTCTCCGTGCCGCGCTCCTCAAAGGTCGAGGCCAGCTTGAGCAGCGCGCCGATTTTCTCCGTCGAGCTCAGGCTGGGCGCCTCCGCGCCCTCCACGCTCTGCCGCGTCCAGACCCGGCCGCCGTCCATCGAGAGGAACACGTCATACCCCTCGTCCTCACCCTTCTGTGCGTAGAACAGCGTCTCCTGCTCCTCGTCCATCACCTTCGCGGTCATGCTGCCGCCGAGCTTTACCGGGTCGAGCATGACGTCCGCCTTCGCGGAGAGCTGCGCGTCCATGTCCAGCGTCTCACCCATCAGGGTCATCCCCATGGTCACGTCCACGTCCACGTCCATGCGCATGCTCTGCACCTTGCTCATCTTCTGCACGGATCTTGCCATCCTGGTCTCGAACCTGCCGCAGGCGCTGAGGCTGAGCAGCATCGCCAGAGCCAGAAGGATCACGACGGTCTTTCTGATAGTTTTCATACGCACTCCTTTCTGACAGAAGCATATCTTTTCGGCAGAGCGCGCCCTGCCTTCGTACTTTCCGTACGCTCCTTTGACGCGCGCTCACCGGAAAAGTTCCCCAAAAGCCGCGCCGTTTCGACGTATGATCGTATTTGGTATGATACCACACGCGGGCGGGGAATGCAATCGCTTACGACGGCAACAGGCAGAGGCGTCCGCCTCTGCCTGTTGCGTATAGGATCAGTCAAGAATCTCAACCGAAACCTTTTTGCCCTTTCTCTGGGCAACGGCCCGCATGAGTATACGGATCTGCTTTACGATCCTGCCCTGCCGGCCGATGACCTT
Source organism: Oscillospiraceae bacterium (assembly GCA_017477695.1). Lineage (GTDB taxonomy): Bacteria > Bacillota > Clostridia > Oscillospirales > Oscillospiraceae > Limivicinus. The sequence goes on from JAFUUR010000019.1 coordinate 5,527, forward strand.
GCCCATATCGCCGTCGGCGACGCGAACCTCAAAAATGATCTCGCCGTCGGCCTTGCGCTCGGTCACAGAGACTTGATCCGGATTGTCCACAAGACTCTGCACGATGTAGGTCAGTAGTTCTTTCATGCCGGTAGAAACTCCTTATCAGGCCTCGACCTTCTTCAGAAGGCCGCGGACGGTGTCAGTGGGCTGTGCGCCGTTGGCGATCCAGTACTGGACACGCTCCATGTTGACCTTCAGCTTGTCGCCGTCAGCCATGGGGTCGTAGGCGCCGACCTCCTCGATGAAACGGCCGTCGCGAGGGCTGCGGGAATCCGCAACGACGATACGGTAGTAAGGAGCCTTCTTTGCGCCCATTCTGCGAAGTCTGATTTTGACCATTGTATATTCACCTCCAAATGTGAACTCTGATTTCTATTACAAACGCGTATGCGCGCCGTAACCCTTAGAAGCCGAAGCCGCCCAGGCCGGGGAAGCCGCCGCCCCCCATGCGGCCCATTTTCTTCTGCAGCTTCTTCATGTTCTTGCCGCTGAACTGCTTGACCATCTGCTGCATGGCCTCGAACTGCTTGAGCAGGCGGTTGACCTCCACCACCGAGGTGCCGGAGCCCGCGGCGATCCGCTTTTTGCGGCTGGAATTGAGGATGGACGGATTGTTCCGCTCGGCCTGCGTCATCGCCCGGATGATGGCCTCCTGATGGGCCATGGACTTTTCGTCCACCTTCGCGCCCTTGAGCGCTTTCGCGTCCATACCGGGGATCATCCCCGCCAAGTCGCTCAGATCGCCCATGCCCTTGAGCTGGTTCATCTGGTCCATATAATCGCTGAGCGTGAAGCGGTTGGCAAGCAGCTTTTCCGCCGTCTCCTGCGCCTTCTTTTCATCGAAGCTCTGCTGCGCCTTCTCGATCAGCGTCAGCATGTCGCCCATGCCCAGGATACGGGAGGCCATCCGGTCGGGATGGAAGGGCTCGATCATATCGAGCTTCTCACCCACGCCCATGAACTTGATGGGCTTGCCCGTCGCCGCGCGGATGGAGAGCGCCGCGCCGCCTCTGGCGTCGCCGTCGAGCTTGGAGAGCATCACGCCCGTGACGCCCAGCGCCTCGTCGAAGGCCGTGGCCGCGTTCACCGCGTCCTGCCCGGTCATGGCGTCGACCACGAGCAGGATCTCCGCGGGCTCCACCGCGTCCCGGATGTTGCGCAGCTCCTGCATCAGCTCCTCGTCGATGTGCAGGCGGCCCGCCGTGTCCAGAAAGACGAGGTCGTTGCCGTGCTTTTTCGCGTGCTCGATCGCGGCCTTGGCGATGTCCACCGGGTCGCTCTGGCCCATCTGGAACACGGGGATATCCAGTTGTGCGCCCACGGTCTCGAGCTGTTTGATGGCGGCGGGGCGGTAGATGTCGCAGGCAACGAGCAGCGGGCGCTTGCCCTGCTTGCGCATATAGCCGGCGAGCTTGGCGCCATTCGTGGTCTTGCCCGCGCCCTGCAGGCCGACCAGCATCACGACGCTCGGCGCCCTGGAGCTGATGTTCAGCTTCTGGTTTTCGCCGCCCATGAGGGCGCAGAGCTCCTCGTTGACGATCTTGATGACCATCTGCGCCGGGTTCAGGGCCTCCAGCACGTCCGCGCCGACCGCGCGGTCGGTCACGCGCTTGGTAAAGTCCTTGACGACCTTATAGCTGACGTCCGCCTCCAGAAGCGCCATGCGCACTTCGCGCATCGCCTCTTTCACGTCGCCGGCTGAAAGTCTCCCCTTGCCGCGCAGTCGCTTGAACGCGGCATTCAGTTTGTCGGATAAGCTCTCAAATGCCATCGTCAGTCCCTCACAGGTCTGCGAGCAGCGCCTCCAGGCGGCGCCCGGCGTCCCCCGCCAGCTCTCTCGCCCGGCCGTCGCTGAGCCTGTACAGCTCCGCAAGCTGCCCGCGCAGCTGCTCCAGCGCCTCCTGCGTCTGCGTAAAGCGCCGGATCAGCCCGGTCTTGTCCTCGATCTCCCGCATGGCCGCCTCTGCGCGGCGGATATTGTCCCACACGCCCTGGCGCGAGATCCCGCACTGCTCGGCGATCTCCGAGAGCGTCAGATCCTCGTTGTAGTGCAGATCGAAGCACTGCCTCTGCTTTTCCGTGAGGAGCTCGCCGTAGAAATCCAGCATCATGCTCTGCATCACTCTGCCGTCATTCACGCGCCGCACCTCCGTCAAGCTGTTTGCCTTAACGGACTATACACGATTTCGCGGTCGCTGTCAAGGGTTTTTTCTTGTCAGTCTGTGATTTCCTCTCCTGCATAGAATTTCTCGCCATGGGAAAACTCTCTTGTGATACGAACGCTGAAAAAACGGGAGATTCATCATGGATATGATCAACGCCGGCCTGTACGTCGCGGACGACAGACTTTACGATTTCGCCGCCTCTACCGCGCGCCTGCTGCGCCCCACGGAGCAGAGCGGCGGGCGCGGCAGCGCCGCGCTCCTGCGCCGTCACCTCGGAGAGATCCGCAGGACGCACGAGGCCGTGCGCCGCCGGTACGGGCAGTCGCCCACGCCGCCCGCGGCCTGCGAATGGCTGCTGGACAACTGGTACATGGCGCAGCGGGAGTATATCCCCGCTTACGAGGCTCTGCGGCGGGCCGGGCGTCTGCGCCGCTGCGGGGACGGGCTGCTGATTTTGGAGCTGTGCCGCTCGCTGCTGCGCGCGGGCCGCGGCGCGGTCACGGAGGAGCGATGCCGCCTGTTTCTGGACGGCTTTCAGTCCGTGACGGTCCTGCGGCGCGCGGAGCTCTATCTCTTTCCCGCCGCCCTGCGCGCGGCGGTCATCGGCGAGATCGCAGCCGTCTGCCGCACGCTCCCTTACGCCTCGGAGACCGGGGCGCACGCCGCCGCGCTGGAAGCGCTCTTCGGAACGCTGCGGCTTTTCTCCGTGCTCGACACGGAAAAGCTCCTGCGCGGCTGCGACGTGACCGGCGCCGTCCTCTCCGCCGACCCGAGCGGCGAATACCCGCGCATGGACGCCGAAACGCAGCAGAGCTACCTGCGGCAGGTGGAGCGCCTTGCGCAGCGCGCGGGCATGGAGGAGCACAGCTACGCCCGCCGCCTGATCCGCACCGCGAAGGGCGAGGCGCGGCACGTGGGCTTTTATCTCTTTCGGAAGCGGCGCGAGGGGGCGAGCGGCTTCTATATCGCGGCAAATCTCCTGCTCACGCTCTTTTTCTCCCTGCTGCCCGCCTTTTTCTATCGCAGCCCGGCCGCGGCGCTCCTGCTCGTGCTGCCGGTGTCGGAGCTGGTCAAGAGCCTGCTGGATTATCTGCTCCTGCGCCTCATTCCGCCGCGGCGGCTGCCGCGGATGGACGTGTCCGCGGGCGTTCCCGCGCAGGGGCGGACCCTCTGCGTGATCTCCGCCCTGCTGACCGGCGGGGACTGCGCGCAAGCGCTGGCCTCGCGTCTGGAGGAGCTGCGCCTCGCCAGCCGCCGTGAGGGGGAAAACCTTCTCTTCGGCCTGCTGGCGGATCTGCCCGCAGCGGACCGGGAAACGACCGCGCAGGACGCGCCCGTGCTGGACGCGGCGCGCGCCGCCGTCGAGCGGCTGAACCGGCGCTGCGGCGGCGGCTTTTATCTTTTCACCCGGGCGCGCAGCTTCGACGGGGAGCAATGGGTCGGACACGAACGCAAGCGCGGCGCTCTGCTGGAGCTGGCGGCACTCCTGTGCGGGCGGGATAACGCCCTTACGGTCACCGGAGACCGAGAGGCGCTGCGCGGCACGCGCTACATCCTCACCCTCGAC
>JAFUUR010000110.1 GCA_017477695.1 Oscillospiraceae bacterium
CGCAGCCGGTGCCGAATTTCTGCGGCTCGCGCGAGGCGGAGCGGGCCGCCGCGTAGGACACGAGATTGGATACGCCCGCGCCGATGCCCGGCAGGATGCCGATGCCGGTGCCGATGAGCATGGAGCGGAGCATGTTGCCGAACTGCTCACGGAACTCCTTCCACGTGACGCCCGGAAAGCGCATGCGGAAGCGGGTTGTCACGGTATAGTCCTGCGCACCGAGCTCGTCCCGGTGCTCGGCGAGCTTGATGACCTCGCTCACGGCGAACAGGCCGATCAGCGCCGGCACGGTAGAAAAGCCGTTGTTGAGGTTGGCGATCCCCATGGTGAAGCGGGGCGTGGCGTCGACCGGGGTCGCGCCGACGGTGGCGAGCATCAGCCCCAGCACGCAGCTGATGAGCCCCTTCTCCACCGAGCCCTGGATAAGGCTCGAGACCGTCATCAGCGAGAAGATCGCCACGGCGGCGTACTCAAAGGGCCCGAAGCGCAGCGCAAAGCGGGAGATGGCCGGCGCGAGGGTCACGAGGATCATAAAGGACAGCAGGCAGCCGATGAAGGAATACAGAATGCCGATGGCGAGCGCGCGTCCGGCCTCGCCGTTTTTGCACATGGGCAACCCGTCGAAGCAGGTGGCGACGGAGGCCGGCGTGCCCGGCACGCCCAGCAGGATCGCGGAGATCAGGCCGCCGGAGGTGCCGCCGATGTAGAGGGAGACGAGCAGCGTCAGCCCCGGCAGGGGAGGCAGGCTGTAGCTGAGCGGAAGACAGAGCACCACCGCCATGTTGGCGGTGAGGCCGGGGATGCTGCCGAAGAGGATGCCGACGCTGACGCCGGCGACGATGAGCAGCAGGCTCTGCGCGTTCCAGACGCTGGCAAAGCCCTGCATGAGTAAGGCCATAACGATACGCTCCTTTCCCTCAGCCGAGCAGCGTCCCCAGGACGCCGCGGGGGAGGATCAGATGAAAAGCGTGCAGGAACAGGAGATACACGCCCAGCGTCACGATGAGGCTGAGCAGCGTGAGCTTCCACCAGCTGCGCCGCTCCTTCGGCGTGAGCAGGAACAGCAGCACCTCGAGGAAGACGAAGATGGCCACGACGAAGCCCGCCGTCTGCATCAGCAGCCAGCACAGGAAAAAGTCCGCGATGCAAAGCGCGACGGAGATCGCCCTGCGCCTGCGCACGCCCGCGTCTTCCTGCTCGTCCTTCTGCCGGGCGGGGGCCCTCGCGCTGCGGATGATGAGGATGAGCGACAGCAGCGCCAGCAGCCCGCCGAACAGCAGCGGCAGCGTATTGGGCGGGAAGGTGTTGCTGACCTTGGACTGGCCGATCTGCAGGCTCGCCAGCAGATACGCCGCCGCGACCAGCAGGCACACGAGCCCGCAGTAAAAATCGTTCGACTTGCGTTTCATACCGTTTGACTCTCCCGCATTCAGCCCATGAGCCGATCGATCTCCCGCAGGGCCGTGCGCGAGGCGTTGAGCAGCATGGCGGTGTCTGAGGAGTAGGTGATCATGCGAAAGCCGCGCTTGAGCATGGCGGCGGCCTCCTGCGGCGTGGCGGCGGGCCCCGCCGCCGGGATCCCGGTCTCCTCGCACAGGCGAAGGACCGTGTCGATCCCGTCCTGCACCTCCGGGTGCTCGAGCTCGCCGAAGAAGCCGTAGGACTCGGACAGGTCGCGCGGACCGACGTTGATCGCGTCGCAGCCGCTGCGGATGATGGCGCGCGCGTTCTCCACGCCCTCCTTGCTCTCAATCATGGGCATCAGCCAGGTCTTTTCGTTCGCGAGCCTGCGGTATTCGTCCATGCTGAGCTGGCCGTACATGCACGCGCGGGAGGAGTTGCTGAAGCCGCGCTCCCCGGCGGGATAGTACTTGCCGTAGCGCACGATGGAGCGCGCCTCCTCGGGCGTGTCCACGTGCGGAAAGACGAGACCCTGCACGCCCATGTCCAGATGCTGCTTGACCTTTGCCTCGTCGATGTCCGGCAGGCGGAGCAGGGGAAAGGTCTGCGTGAGCTGGCAGGCGCGCACGACATTCTCCACGGTCTCGATATCGTAGATGAAGTGCTCGTTTTCGATGAACACGTAGTCGAAGCCGCTCAGCCCGAAGATCTCCGCCGTCATGGGGGAGCGGGTGCGCAGCTGGCAGCCGATGGCGTAGCCCTTGGTATCGAGTGCCTTCCGGATGGCATTTTCCATAATGAACGGGGTCATGCGTTTTCCTCCTGCGCGAGCAGCGCGTCCAGTATTTTGTCAAAGCCCTTGAGCTCGTAGAGATCCTCGCCCGCCTCGATGCGCGCGATCAGCTCC
>JAFUUR010000111.1 GCA_017477695.1 Oscillospiraceae bacterium
AGCCCTCGTGGTCATCGGCATCGGCGGCTCCTACCTGGGCGCCCGCGGCGCGATCGAGCTGCTCAAGCCCATTCCGGGCAAGGGCGATCCGCGCATCTTCTTCGTGGGCAACATGCTCTCTACCGACACTCTCTGCGACACGCTCGAGCAGCTCGGCGACGTGGATTTCGACGTGAACGTCATCTCCAAGTCCGGCACGACGCTGGAGCCCGCGGTGTCCTTCCGCATTTTCCGGGAGCTGCTGGAGAAGAAATACGGCGAGCAGGCCGATGAGCACATCTTCGCCACGACCGACGCGCACAAGGGCGTCCTCAAGACGCTGGCAAACTCCCACAAGTGGGAGACCTTTGTCGTGCCGGACGACGTGGGCGGCCGCTACAGCGTGCTGTCGGCGGTGGGCCTGCTGCCCATGGCCGTCGCCGGGATCGACGTGCGCCGCGTGATCGACGCCGCCATCGCGGAGTTCGCCGAGCTGGATCTGCGCTCGGCCGAGAACCCCGCCTGGAAGTATGCCGCCGCCCGCCAGCACCTCTACGGCAAGGGCTACGACATCGAGATCCTCGGCTGCTACGAGCCGAGCTTCCGCTTCATGGCGGAGTGGTGGAAGCAGCTCTACGGCGAGAGCGAGGGCAAGGACGGCAAGGGCATCTTCCCGGCCTCCGTGGAATACACCGCCGACCTGCACTCCATGGGCCAGTTCATCCAGTCCGGCCCGCGCACGCTGATGGAGACGGTGGTGCGCTTCCGGCACAGCCGCAACGCCTACCGCTTCCCGGCCGAGGCGGAGGACGCGGACGGCCTCAACTACATCGCCGGGCGCGATATCGCCGAGGTGGGCCACGTTGCGGCCGACGCCGTGAAGGACGCGCACGTCGCGGGCGGCGTGCCCAACATGGTCATCGAGGTGCCCATGCGCAACGAGGAGGGCTTTGCCGCGCTCGTGTGCTTCTTCGAGCTGGCCTGCGCCATCTCCGGGTACATGTCCGGCGTCAACCCCTTCGACCAGCCCGGCGTCGAAGCCTATAAGAAGAACATGTTCCGCATGCTCGGCAAGCCCGGCGCGGTGTGAGCCGGCGGCCGAACGAAAAACGATACGCCCCCGAGAGACTCTCTCGGGGGCGTATCGTTTTTGCTCAGAGGCCGAGCAGGGAAAGGGTGCGCTCGTCCGGCAGGCCGCCGTAATACTTGTCCAGCACGCGCTGGAACACGGGCTGGTCGACCGCCGCGCAGGAGAACAGTGTCATGCTCGAGCGCAGCTTCAGATCGTCCGGCCAGCCGAAAACGGCGTAGGCGTCGTCGGTGTCGAGCTCCAGCAGCGCCTCGGAGATCTCCACCAGCCGCGGCCCCAGCACGGGGTGCGCCAGGTATTCCTCCGCCTCCTGCAGATCCTGGATGGCGTAGTACTGGGCGGTGGAGCTCATGCCGAGCCCCGCGATCTGGGGGAAGACGTACCACATCCAGTGGCTGCATTTGCGCCCCTTGCGCACCTCCCACAGGGCGCGGTCGTAGCTGCCCACCTGGGCGCGCACGAAGCGTTCGAGATCGTAGCTCATCGCGTATCTTCACCTCCGTAGGTCGGGAATTCATAATATCCGTCGAAATAGCCCTTGAGAAAAGCGGCGGCGAGGCTGCCGGGCTTGATGTTCTCCCGGGCCTCCTCCACGCTGAACCAGCGCCAGCCGTCCACCTCCCAGTTGGGGTGCGGATCGTTTTCCCGGACGGTGACGGTGTAATTGAGCATGAGGGTGTTGGTCGGCGCGTAGTAACGGCTGCGGTTGAAGCGCAGGGTGTCCACGGTCAGCCCCAGCTCCTCGCGCACCTCGCGCGAGACGGCGTCCTCCGCGTCCTCCCCGCGGTCCACGTAGCCCGCGACCAGCACGTAGTGCGGCCGCCCGTACTGGCGGATGAGGATGACGCGCGAGCGGCTCTCGTCCATGACGATCATGCTCACGGCGGTGTTGAACACCGGATAGCGGAAGGCGGCGCAGGTGTCGCAGTAGGGGACCGGGCCCTCGGTGGCGTGCTGTTTGACGTGCAGGAGCGTCCCGCACTGCATGCAGTATTTCATCTCCATGGCCGCCGCCTCACTGGATCACGTAGGGGATCGGGTAGGGCTCGTCCCGGAAGAAGACCTGCATGGTGTTGTACAGACCGTTGACCCAGGAGCGCGGCTCGTGCCCGGCACCGTAGATGGTGGAGTAGTGCAGGTTGTCGTCGCTGAAGAAATCCGGGGCGTTGGCCAGCAGGATGCGGTAGGAGCTCTCCGGACCGTAGCGGTCGTCATACTCGCCCTCGACGATGTACAGGCAGTCGATATCGTAATCGAGGAAGCCGCGGGCGCTCCAGCGCTCGTAGCAGTAGCCGTAATCGATGGCGCCGCCGCCGACGAGGGTGTAGTTGGCGACGAGGTCCATATGCGTGGCGAGGATGCTGATGTAGTTCACATACGCGCCGAAGCTCGCCCCCAGCACGCCGAAGTGGTGCCGCGCGGCGACGAGCGCGTCGTGATCGCTGCCCTCGGCGTAGGTGGCGTAATGCTCGGCCACGTAGGGCAGGATGTCCTGCGTGAACTCTTGGTCGAACTGCTCGAAATCGCGGGCGGAGTTATGCGCGAAGGCCGCCCCTTCGTTGATATAGCAGCTCGGACTGACGACGATCATCGGATCGCAGTAGCGCTGCTCGATCAGCCGGTCGATCATGTTCACCACGTCCACGTATTCGAAGGTGGTCTCGAACTGATAGCCGTGGGGAGAGACCAGCCAGGTCCTCTCGTTGCCGCCGGAGGTGTGCAGGAGGAACAGGACGTTATACTGCTGCGTCTCGTCGTAGCCGCAGGGGAGGTAGACGGTCATGGTTTTTGTCGCGGGCTGCCCGGCGGCGTAGTCCATGGTCTCGTATTCGACGGTCTGCAGCGAGCCGTGCGCCTCCGTCGGCTCGAAGAAGGCCATGTCTATGTACCGCTCGTTGAGCGCCATC
>JAFUUR010000112.1 GCA_017477695.1 Oscillospiraceae bacterium
CGCCCTCGTGCGGGATGATCGGCTGGTCCTCGAGATCGCGCGCGGCGGGGGCGCCGCGGACGCCGCCGGCGGCCCCTCGGACGGATTTTGAATTTTTTGTTGGGCAAGTTACTTGACATAACGCCGCAGACGGGCTAAAATAAATTGGATATATTATTGGGGTCCGGGGAGGCCCCTGTCATATATTTCTTTTCAACTTCGACGGTTTCGCTTGATGGGCCGTCTTGCTTTAGATCAAAACAGAATCTCAGGCAATAAACCACCGCAAAATTCTGAAAGAATGGAGGTGTGTTTACTTACGATGCCAACTGTTTTATGGATTGTTCTTATACTCGTCTGTGCCGTTGTGGGCTTTTTCCTGGGCTTCACCTATCGCAAGAAGGTGGCCGAACGGGAGATCGCCAGCGCGGAAGAAGAAGCGAAGCGCATTATCAATGAATCTATAAAGAGCGCGGAGAGCAAGAAGAGAGAAGCTCTCTTGGAGGCAAAGGAAGAAATACACAAAAGCCGCTCGGAGTTCGAGCGGGAAGAAAAGGCGCGCCGGGCCGAGGTGCAGAAGCAGGAGCGCCGCCTTCAGCAGAAGGAGGAATCCCTCGACCGCAAGACCGACGCTATCGAGAAAAAGAGCGAGACGCTCAACAACAAGATAGCCGCCGTGGAAGCCCAGCAGCAGGAGGTGGCTCTGGTCAAGAAGAGCCAGCTCGAAATGCTGGAAAAGATCTCCGGCTTCTCCGTGGAGGAGGCTAAGGCCTATATCATCGACAGCGTTCGCGACGATGTGACCCACGAGATGGCCGTGAAGATCAAGGAGATCGAGGCGCAGGCCAAGGAGGAGGCCGATGACCGGGCGCGCCGGATCATCACCACCGCCATCCAGCGCTGTGCCGCCGATCATACCAGCGAGATCACCGTCTCCGTCGTCCCTCTCCCCAACGACGAGATGAAGGGCCGCATCATCGGCCGCGAAGGCCGCAACATCCGCAGCATCGAGACGCTGACCGGCTGCGATCTGATCATCGACGATACGCCGGAGGCCATCACCGTCTCCAGCTTCGATCCGGTGCGCCGCGAGGTCGCGCGTCTGGCGCTTGAGAAGCTCATCGCCGACGGGCGCATCCATCCCGCCCGCATCGAGGAAATGGTCAGCAAGGCGCAGAAAGAGGTCAACGCCACCATCAAGGCCGAGGGCGAGCGCGCCGTGTTCGAGACCAATATCCACGGCCTGCACCCGGAGCTCGTCAAGCTCCTGGGCCGCATGAAGTACCGCACCAGCTACGGGCAGAACGTGCTCAACCACTCCATCGAGGTCTCCCATATCGCGGGCCTGCTGGCCAGCGAGCTGGGCGCCGACGTGGCCACCGCCAAGCGCGCGGGCCTGCTGCACGATATCGGCAAGGCCATCGACCATGAGGTCGAGGGCAGCCACGTGACCATCGGCGTGGATCTGGCCAGAAAGTACAAGGAGTCCGAGGCCGTCATCCACGCGATCGAGGCCCACCACGGCGACGTGGAGCCGCGCACGCTGGTCGCCTGCCTGGTCCAGGCGGCGGACGCGATCTCCGCTTCCCGCCCCGGCGCGCGGCGCGAGAACATCGAGAACTACGTCAAGCGTCTGGAAAAGCTCGAGGAGGTCTCCAAGAGCTTCCCGGGCATCGCGAGCTCCTACGCCATTCAGGCCGGCCGCGAGATCCGCATCATGGTCGAGCCCGAGAAGGTCAGCGAGGATCAGATGGTCCTGCTGGCACGGGACATCGCCAAGAAGATCGAGGAGGAGCTGACCTATCCCGGTCAGATCAAGGTCCATCTTCTGCGCGAGACCAAGGCCATCGACTACGCGAAGTAAAAGCAAAGGGCACCCCGTCTCCGGGGTGCTCTTTTCCGTTTCGCGCCGCCGCGCCTCAGAACGGGCGGCGCTTCTGCCGCTTGCGGCGGCAGAACTCCTCCTTCACGTCCACGAGGATGATATCGCTCCCGAGGCGCACGATGCAGCCCCAGGGGAGGATGTAGTCGTCCTCCCGGCCGAGGAGGCCGAAGAATCTGGCCCGCCCCGGCGTGATGAGCGACAGCAGCCGCCCCTCTTTTTCGTCGAATTCCGCGTCGCACACGTAGCCCAGGCGAAAGCCGCTGTGCACGTCGATGACCTCTTTATAGCGAAGCTCCGAAAAATAGCTGATCATGGCCCGACCCCCGTAGCTTGATGCTATCAGTATACGGGGGGCGGACGCGTTTTATGTCGTTTGCCGGGCTTTCGGGATGGAGATGGTCAGGATCAGCGCGTCCTCCGTCTCCTCGCGGCGCATCCCGGCGTCGATGCCGCCCTGCTTCATGAGGTCGATGCTGCGGCTGACCGTGTTGAGAAAGACGCGCACGTCCTTGAGCACGAAGGTCCGCCGCGGCGCGGCCGGCCAGCACCGCCTCCGTCAGCAGCACGGCAACAAACTGCGGCGCGAGCTGGGCGCAGAGGCCCGCCAGATAGTGCGTGACGTACAGC
>JAFUUR010000020.1 GCA_017477695.1 Oscillospiraceae bacterium
GCAGGGCCCCGCGGCCCTCGCCGCCGCGCCCGGCGCCACGCCCAAGCCCGTCGACCGCACCTGGCACGATATCGTCGACGTCGTCGCGGGCGAGGGCTACACCGCCGCCCTGCGGGACGACGGGCAGGTGCTCTACGCCGGCCGGCGCGACGCCGACAGCCTCTGCGCCGTCGAGGAATGGGCGGGCGTGGAGCGGCTCTACCGCAGCGGGGACGAGGGCGAGTACCTCGTCGGCCTCTGCTTCGACGGCACCGCCCTCGCCATCGGCCCGGCCTCGGCCGTCGCCTTCGACCTGAGCGGCTACACGAACGTGCAGGAGGTCGTGATCGGGCAGCACGTCGCGGCCGTGCTCCAGGGAGACTGCAAGGTCCGCGTCGCGGCGCCCACCGGGCCCAACGTCACCAACGACGACGGCGTGCAGGCGCGCTACTACCAGCAGCGCACCGCCCAGTGGGCCCAGATCCGCGCGCTGTGCTTCTCGCACTCCGACCAGGGCGTGGCGATGCTGGCGGGCCTGTGCGCCGACGGCACCGTCACCGCCACCGACCGCCAGTGGGCCGACGATATGCGCAAGCAGACCCACGTGAAGCAGCTCGTCGACGGGCCGCGCGGCATGATGCTGCTGCTCAACGACGGGACGCTGCTCGGCTCCGGGCCGCTGCAGCAGGCCGCGACCGTCGGCATCCAGAGCTTCGACGCCGAGGACTGGACGGGCGTCGCCGCCTTCTGCGAGGGCGCGGACGCGAGCTACGTGCTCACCCGCGACGGGCGCCTGCTCGCGGGCAGCCGCCGCCATCAGAGCGACGCGCGCATCCAGGAGGCCCTCGGCTGGACCGAGCTCGTCCAGCTCGGCTTCGACGGAAACGGCGCCGACCGCTTCGTGCCCGCGGGCCTGCGCGCCGACGGCACGGTGCTGACCGTCACGCAGCGCAATCGCAACGCCGCGAGCGCCTGGGACACCTCGGAGTGGACGGGCGTCACGCGCCTTTACAGCGGCGCCTACTACACCCTCGGCCTGCGCGCCGACGGCACCGTGCTCGCCACCGGGGGCGAGTTCGGCACGGAGAGCTTCGTGGAGGAGGTCGCCGGCTGGACGGAGATCGCCGCGCTCTACGTGTCGGACGCGGCGCACCTCGGCAGCGCGCACGTCGTCGGCCTGCGCTACGACGGCAAGCTCGTCGCCGCCGGGTGCAACGACTACGGCGAGTGCAGCGTGAAGTAGCGCTGCCGGTGCGGAGCGCCGGGGGGCAAGCGCGGGAAGGAGGACGCTCTCAAAACCATTTCTTTGTGCCCAAAGAAACGGCGAAACTGCACGCCTTGCCGCAAGCAAGAGTGCAAGGGGAACGGTTTTCAAGACCCATTTCTTTGTGTGCGGCAAAGAAATGGCAAAAGCTGCACGCCTTGCCGTAAGCAAGAGTGCAAGGGGAACGGTTTTCAAGACCCATTTCTTTGTGTGCGGCAAAGAAATGGCGAAACTGCACGCCTTGCCGCATTGCCGCTCCCGGCACGAGCTTCTTCTGACGCCGGCCGGCACTGTGATCCGCCGGAGAAAGGATACGATATGGAACGAAAACGCAACCGAGATCATACGCTGCGCCGCTGCGGGGCGGCGCTGCTCGCGCTCACGCTGCTGCTCGCCCTCCCGCCCGCACGGGCGCAGGCCGCGGACAGCGAATGGCAGAACATCGTCGACGTCGTCGCCGGGGACGGGTACACCGTCGCCCTGCGGGACGACGGCCGGGTGCTCTATACCGGCCGCCGGGAGGCCGACGACCCCTACGAGGCGGAGGAGTGGACCGGCGTCGAGCGGCTGGAGCTGGAAAAGCACGAGCCCTGCTACCTGGTGGGCTATTTCCGGGACGGCAGCGTGCGCGTGGCGGGCCCCGAGTACCGCGGGCGCTTCGACCTGTCGAAGTACAGTAACGTCGCCCACGTGGAATTCGCGGGCGACATCGCGGTCCTCCTGCACAAGGACGGACGGGTCCACGTGGCGGCCGCCGAGGGCGACGGCGCCCGCGCCGACGCCAAGGCCTGGGCCACCGCGTATCAGCTGGGCGCAGCGTCCTGGACGGACGTGGTGCAGGTCTGCTTCGGCGGCTACGGGCTGCTCGGCCTGACGCGCGACGGCGACGTGCTCTGCACCGACAAGGACTGGGAGGCAGAGCACGCGGACTGGAAGCACGTGATCCGCCTGTACCCCGACTTCTCCTGGGCCCTGCGGCGGGACGGCACCGTGCTCGGCTCCGAGACCTTCGAGGGCGGGCCGTGGACCAACGTGGACTCCGTCTATATCCAGGCAGACTCCTACTTCGCCCTGACCCGGGACGGCCGCGTCCTGGTGGGCTACAACGGCTATCTCGACGGCCGGTACCTCGACGATAAGCGCCTCATCGACGTGCTCTCCTGGACTGACGTGGTGCAGCTGGGCTTCGACGTGAACGGCTGGGCGCGCTTCGTGCCCGCGGGCCTGCGCGCCGACGGCACCGTGGTCGTGCCGCAGGAGCTCGAGTCCTCGTCGCCGGGCGTGTGGAACACGTCGGACTGGACCGGCGTGAAGCGCCTCTACAGCGGCGCCTACTACACCTACGGCCTGCACGCCGACGGCACGGTCCTCGGCACCGCGGGCGAGTACGGCAGGGATCCCGTCGTGGACGAGGTCCGCACCTGGACGCAGATCGCCGCGCTCTACCCCTCCCAGACGGTGACGGGCGAGAGCCACATCGTCGGCCTGCGCTTCGACGGCACCCTAATCGCCGCGGGCTGGAACGAATTCGGCCAGTGCGACGTGCGCTGAGCCCGCCCCGATCTCCTTCCTAAGCACGGGAGCGCCCGGCTGTTTTTGGACAGCCGGGCGCTCCCGTATTTCCGTTATCAGCCGAACAGGGCCCGCCAGCCGGGGAGGACCTCCTCGGGGATGAACGCGTCCCACACCTGCACCGCGGAGAAGTCGAAGCCGCTCAGATCCGGCGCCTCCAGGCTCGTGCACCGGGCGAACGTGCTGCTCATGTCCGTGACGCGGGCAGCGGCGCAGTTTTTGCTTCCCTTTTCCGCGTCGGTGCGGTAAACTGGTCTCATCCGAACGGACTACACGGAAAGGGGGCGGCGCCCGTGATCGGCCTGCTGCTGGCAAAACGCATCTTCTCGCTGTTTCTCATCGTGCTGCTGGGCTTCCTGCTCGTGCGGCTGCGGCTGCTGCGCAGTGAGGACTCGCGCGTGCTGTCGGTGATCTGTCTGAACGTGGTCACGCCCTGCGCGGTGCTGCTCGCCTTCCAGACCAACGCCGGGGACGCCGCGCTGCGCCCCTTCCTGTTCGCCCTCGCCGCGGCCGCGGTGCTGCACGCCGCGTTCATCGCCCTCGCGCGCCTGCTCGCGCGGCCCCTCCGGCTCGACGGCGTCGAAAAAGCCTGCCTCACCTACACCAACTGTACCCAGCTCGGCATCCCGCTCGTCACGATCCTCTTCGGCACGCAGTGGACGATCTACGTCTGCGCCTTCCTCGCCGTGCAGCTGCTGCTGTTCTTCAGCCACGGCAAGGCGCTCATCTGCGGCGAGACACGCGTGGACTGGAAGGCCGTGCTGCTCAACGTCAACGTCCTCGCGATCCTGCTGAGCCTCGCGCTGTACCTGCTGCGCGTGCGCCTGCCGGAGCTCGCCATGACCGCGCTCGAGACCGTCAGCGGCATGCTCGGGCCCGCGGCCATGCTCATCACCGGCATGCTGCTCGGCGGACTGGAGCTGCGGCGCATCCTCGGCAGCCGGCGGGTGTGGCTCGTCGCCGGGCTGCGGCTGCTGCTCTTCCCGCTCGCGGCGGTGCTGCTGCTGCGCCTGTCCGGCGGCGCCGCCCTCGCGGCCGGCGGCGGCGAGACCGTCATGCTCGTGCTGCTCATCTGCGCCAGCACCCCCGCCGCGGTCGCGCTCGTGCAGATGGCCCAGATCTACGGGCGGGACGCCGGCTACGTCAGCGCCGTGTACATCGTCACCTTCTTCGGCTGCATCGTCACCCTGCCGCTCATGACGGCGCTGTATCAGCTGTGAGGGCTGGGGAGATCTGCGTATAAAATGCTCCGGAACCCGGCACAATAAGAGTACACCCATACATACAATGGTTTGGGCGACAGTTTCCGGAGCGTGAAAACGAATGGTCAAACGCGGAGATATCTATTACGCCGATCTCAGCCCGGTGGTCGGCAGCGAGCAGGGGGGCATGCGCCCCGTGCTGATCGTACAGAACGACACGGGCAACCGCCACAGCCCCACGGTGATCGCGGCGGCGATCACGAGCCAGACGGGCAAGGCGCGCCTGCCCACGCACATCACCCTGTCGGGGCGCAGCGTGGGCCTCAACCGCGACAGCGTGATCCTGCTCGAGCAGATCCGCACCCTCGACA